>CAZRBP010000001.1:0-100177 GCA_964598305.1 uncultured Pseudomonadales bacterium
TGCTCGTTGACGTCGGAATGCCGATTGAACCGTCGGACGCCTTCAAGGCCGAGTACCTCGTCAACGAGTGAGAACGCCCGGCAGGTATTGCATCGCGCCGACGGTATTGCCCTCCGTGTCCTTGAACATCACGAGAGTACCCACCTGTTCGATCTCAAACGGCTCCATGGTGAGCTGGCCGCCGTGGGTCTCGATGGCTGCGGCGGTTGCCGTGACGTCTTCCACCGCGATCGTGCACTCGAACGCCGTGACGCCAGCCCCGGTCACGGGTGCGCGGCGCTTTTGCAGCGCGCCGTGGATTGCTCCCGGGCTGGTGTGGAC
Organism: uncultured Pseudomonadales bacterium; assembly: GCA_964598305.1. Classification (GTDB taxonomy): domain Bacteria; phylum Pseudomonadota; class Gammaproteobacteria; order Pseudomonadales; family Azotimanducaceae; genus Azophilus. The sequence continues at coordinate 322 of CAZRBP010000001.1, forward strand.
GCGCCAGAAATCGGGCGGGCCCCAGGGTTCGAAGGTCCAGCCGAACACCGCTTCGTAGAAGCGCTTGGCGCGTTGGCAGTCGTCGGCGTGGATCGCGAAGTGGGCGATGTCGTTGGGCATGGGGATTCTCCGGGGTGGGCGGTTGTTTGCGCTGCGACGGCGGACGGCGAATCACTCGCGCCTAACCCGGCTCCGGGAGCGTGCAGTGCTCCCGCGTCCGCAGGCGGTCGAGGTAGGCGCCGAGGTTCTCGAATCCGTCCAGCAGTCCGTCGGTTTCGCCCCAGCTCACCGTGTAGCCGACGATGATGTCGGTGACGGTGAAGCGGTCTTCGATCAGGTAGTCCGTTCGGTCGAGCACCGCATCGAGCACGGCGGCGCTGCGGCGGAACAACTCGTTGTTCTGGGGGATGATGGCTGGAACCTGCCGCTCCTTCGGCATCAGGATTTCGACGCTGTTGATCTCCGAACTCCACAGCCACGGCTCCATCTCGGTCAGAGCGAAGGAGACCCACTGATCGTGCAGCGCCCGCGCCCAGGTGCCGGGTTTGGCGATGAGTTCGCGTTCCGGCACCAGATCGGCGACGGCCATGGAGATCGCAGCGGACTCGAAGAGGGCCTGTCCGTCGATCACCGCGGCGGGCAGCTTGCTGAGCGGATGGATGGCGGCAAACTCCTCGCTGCCGATGAAGTCGGACGGATTGTCCACCGAGTCGAAGTCGAGGCCCGCCTCCAGCAGCGTCCACCGGCAGCGGGCGGATCGGGTGGGCGGATGCTCATACAGCGTGATTTGCGGCATCTTAGGTGTCCTTGTGGAACAACGCGCAGTTTAACGCTGGCGGCAGGTCGTGGTCGCGTCCATCCGATTCAGTCGATGGACGACAGCGAACCGTCCACCGAAACGGGTCAGGTCCAAATGACCCCAATGCCCTCGTCAGGAGGGTCCCAGGCAGCGGCGGGGCTGGTAAAATTGACGGGTGGAATCACAAAAGTGGCGTTCTACGGCAACGTCCATGGAACGGGAGAGGCATCCGGCGATGGCCAAGTCTGACTACCAGCTAACCCGCATGGACCGCCGGAGCCTAGCCTTCCACACGGCCATAGCGGAGAAGCTGAGGCACAACCCGGCTCCGGTGGTAGCCAAAGGCCGGGCCAACCTGGCGCGGTTGTCGGCCCTGCACACGAACCGGGCGGCGCTGCTGGACCAAGCATTTGCGCGATGGGATGAGTGGTTGGACCTCGCCCCTGAGACCTTGGCCGAAAAGATAACAGGGGAGGGCGAGATGCACGTTTACATGCGCCATGTGAGCGTGTTTGCAGGTGTGCTTTCACCCGACGAGCGCAACCGGATCATCCGGTCCGGACGCCGGGAGCCTGCGTGAACCGGCAGCAATTGCACCACGTTATCCGCGCCGCAGGCGCGGTGCTTAACATCGACGGCGTGCTGATCATCGGCTCCCAAGCGGTTCACGGCTCAGCCCTAGTGCCGCCGATTCCCGGCGAGTATTCGATGGAAGCCGACATCGCCCTACCCGGCGTCTCCGGTGATGAGGCCGAGGCGGCCGCGGATTTGATCGACGGAGCAATCGGCGAGGAAAGCCTGTTCCACGAGACTCACGGCTATTATGCCCAAGGCGTAACGGAACGGACCGCCAAGCTGCCGGACGGTTGGCAGGACAGGTTGATTGCGGACAAGGCTGAGGACACCAACGGGGTGACGGCCTACTACTTGGAGGCGCATGACCTGTGGGTGTCGAAGGCGGTCGCGGGGAGGGAGAAGGACTCGGTGTTTTGCCGCGAGATGCTCGACGCGGGGCTGGTCGAACCCGAAACGTTGCTTGGCCGCTTGGAATCGACGCCGGATTTGCCCGCTGAAGTCGCCGTTCGGGTGCGGGGATGGGTCGCCACGATGGTTCGGACTGCCGAGGATGACGAGCCAGCGCCCTCGTGAGGTGAGTTGGTGGGCAATTCCGGAGCCACGCACAATCGACGCAATCAGGCAGTCGATGCGACCCAGATGCCGCGCCCGAATTCAGTCGATCTACCCGGGCCCGCGCGAGCCGCACCGCGGAGGCAGTTCCAAGTCCACGCCGTTGGTTGGCCCGAAGTACGACCGGATGATGCTCGCGAGGTCGCGCGTCTCCGCTTCGACTCCAACCGCATCGCACAGAATCAGCCGGGCCTCCTCCTCCATGGATCGGCCGTTGCCGGCCGCGCGCGCGCGCAGCCGCATCTTCACGTTGTCGTCGAGATTGCGGATCGTGATGCTCGCCATGGCCGCAAGCGCCTCCAAGTCAGTGCATGTCGCTTGGAGCGTATCATGTGGTGCCATGTCCGTTGACACGAGGAGGCGCTGGCCTAACATGATGCTGTCGGAGTGTCGGTTGGCCGGAAAGAGGATTCCGAAATGGCGAAGAAGTCGGCGCAAACGCGGCCGCACGCCCAGGATGCGACGAACGTGGACCGCAAGACCTCGCGTGATGCTGTCGCGTCGCCCCCGGGGCAAGGCGGCGTGACGCGCACCTCGGAACGGATCATCAAGGCGACCTCGGTGAAGCGCCAGAGGGCCATGAAGGCACTGGCAAATCGGTAGCCGCCACTACCGCGTCACGCTGGCTGACGCCATACGCAGCCACGAGGAGGCTCTGCTTGTCGGCGGCGCACCCGGGGTCCTGAGCGAACGTTCGATCGAGTCGGCGCTCGCGCGCCCCTATCACGGCTATCACCGACTGATCCACCAGAAAGCGGCGGCGCTGGTGCACAGCGTGATATCGAACCACGGGTTCGCGGACGGCAACAAGCGAACGGCGCTGTATCTGGTGGAGCTGTTGGCCCAGAGGAGCGGCTACGAATTCGTCGAGGACGACGAGGTTGTGGCGGACACCCTGCCGGCGGTGGCTCGCGGAGCGGTCAGCTACGAAGATCTGGCGGATTGGTTCCGGGAGCGTCTGGTGCGGATGGATGAAGGATAGTTGGGGCAGCGCAATGTAGACGGTCCATCCGGCTCAAGTCATCCCACGAGCACGAAGAGCCTGCCACTTCTCGCCACACACTCATTGTTGCGGCGATTGACCACAATCGACGCCATCAAGGCTGTTCCAGAACTAGCGGACTGGTGCCGGGAGGCCGACCTAGTGCTGATCCGGCTCCTTTTCGACCGAGGGTCCTCGCGACAGGGTCAACATCTCCCTCGATCGCGGCCTTCTGGAAGCCATCGACGATGAGGCCAAGCAGCGCCGGATGACCCGTTCGGCATTCTTGGCGTCAGCGGCCCGGAGGGAGATCGAGGCCACGTAGCTTAGAGGCGGGGATGCGGGAGGCAGTGCGGAAGGTGTGTTCTCTAGGCGCTCGGCAGAGCACCGGTCCCGGCGACGCTACTCCAAGGTGCTCTCGCGACGAATCCCGCTTCTCAAGTGAACCTCCCTCAACCAAACCCTAGACGCCAAGCGGAAGCCATGCAAACGCGGCTCGCCTGCGACCGGCGCCACCCGCCAAGGCCAAGATCACCCAAACGGGCTCGATTCGCCGCAGACGCGAGGTAAAGGAAATCCCTCTGCACCCGCTATGGGCGGCGAATAGAGCACGGTGCCGAAGGCAAGCGCCCCAAAAGGCGGGCCATGGAACCGGCCCTATACCGACCATCAAGACGAGCCGAATGGCTGGATGCATCACCCGGTTGACGGGGATTCCTTCTCTTCGGAGCAGAGAGCAGGCAGGGTCGGTGGCGGGTCATGCCCAAGCCCCTGTGGGCGTTGGGGCCCGAGTGCTCTAGAAGCTAATCGAGACTTTCAACATATTTACTTTTTCTTAAGTTGTCTTAAACTATTTACCTTGCTTTTCAAGGTATGCTATGGTTGCGCCAGCAACAGACCAAATCCAGGAAATCAGGAGGAATGAAAGATGGTCAAAGTGATACTGGTTGAAGGCTCGGTAGACGACGTGCGTGCCATCATGGAGGTGATTCGGCCGTTGGTTTCCGGGCCGAAGAGCTCGTCGACCGAAGAGTCCGCTTCGGAAGTTGAATCGGAAGTGATCGACGACAGCGGCGGGAAGCGATTCGTCACCGTGGAGTTTGCGCGTCGAGTGCTTACTAGGCTCCCGTTGTCCCAAGCACAAAAGGCGGTGCTCAAGACACTCTACGACGCAGGGGCGGAGGAGTACGTTACAACCACCGAGCTTGTTCGGGTTCTCGGGTTTGAGTCGGGTCACCAATTGGCGGGGGTCATGGGCGCATTCGGGCGGCGGATTGCGAATACGAAAGGCTTCGACGAGAACGCGACGTTTTTCGAGTTTCGGTGGAACGAGACAGCGGCCGCATGGGAGTACCGCTTGCCGGCCAACGTACGCAAGGCTCTGGAGCAAGAGGGGCTGGTGTGACGGCATCCGCCCTGTTCAAGGCGTCCGAATGCACGAGGTGGTGTGGAATCGCAAATGCGCGGCCGCGGAGGTCTGAATCCACGTGCACAGATGGAGGTTGCGCCATGCGCTACACTGGCAGCGTGACACATGGGTGCGTGGGGGATACGCGTATCCTACGAGAAGGGGGCTCCAGATGTTCCAGGTCATACGGTCAACAAACCGCCTCGTGCGGCTCGAAGAGCGTCGATTCGCCGATCTGAAGCTGCGCGAGCGCGAGCACTTGCAGGAATGGCTCGCGCACACGCCGGAAGCGCTGGGTGAAGATCTATTGGTCATTCAGAAGGAGTTCGACGGCTTCGCCGACACGCGGGAGCGGCTCGACCTCCTTGCCCTCGACAAGGAAGGGCGTCTCGTCGTCATCGAGAACAAGCTCGACGACTCGGGGCGGGACGTCGTCTGGCAAGCACTCAAGTACGCGGCCTATTGCTCCAGCCTGAAGCGGAAGGACATTCCCTCAATCTATCAGAAGTACCTCGACCGGTCCGGCAAGAACGAGGTTGCCGAGGAGAAGCTGCGCGATTTCCTCGAGGTCGAGGATCTGGACGATGTCGCCCTGAACCCTGGCAACCAGCAGCGGCTGGTGCTGATCGCGGCGAACTTCCGCAAGGAGGTAACGGCGGCTGTCTTGTGGTTACTCCGACACGGTGTGCTGGCGCAGTGTTTCCGCGTGGTCCCGTACAGCTTCCGCGAGGAGGTATTCATCGATCTCCAGCAGATCATCCCTACGCCGGAGGCGGCGGACTTCATGATCGGAATGGCCGCCAAGGACTCGGAGGAGAAGTCGGTGGAAGGCGCCCAGCGGCGCAGTCACAAGCTGCGACACGCTTTCTGGACGCAGGCCCTGGAAACGCTCGGGGAGCGCAACGTGTCGTTGTTCGAGAACGTGAGTCCTTCCAAGGACCATTGGCTGAACTGCGGCACAGGGGTGTCCGGGTGCACCTACACGCTTATATTCGCGAAGAACCAGGCACGCGTAGAGTTGGGTCTGACGCGGTCGGACAAAAGTGAGAACAAGTGGCTATTCGACCGGCTGCAGGAAGAGCGTGCGGAAGTCGAGGCCCAGTTCGGTGACAGCTTCGATTGGCTGCGCCTGGACGACAAGAAGGCAAGCCGTATCGTGTTTTCGAATCCCTTCGACGGATTCAACGAGTCGACCTGGCCGGAGATGGTGGCTTGGCTGTGCGATCACATCGTGCGGTTAGAGGCAGCGTTCTCCGAGCCCCTGAAGCGGTTGAACCCGCAGCTCAAGTCGGGCATTGACACCGCAACTGCCGATGGGGCTCCGCGAGAAGACCTGCCTGCAGCGGACTGACGGAGAGACCACGTGGGCTTCACAGCACGCGAAGCTGAGCAGACAGTGAGCCACTCGTAATCTGAACGCGATTCCGGGTTGGGCGCGCTCGTGAAGTGGCCGGAGGCGGCGTATATCTTCGTGCGGCAAGAGTAGTGCCGGCGCGGAAGGCCAGCAAGTTGAGGATCAAGCGGCGGACTTAGACAACAAAGTTTAGGAAAACCTAGATACGCGAAAGCCCGCACACGGGGTGCGGGCCTCGGAGTGAGGGCAGGACTTGCGTCATGCGACTCACTGTTGATCACTGCCCTCCTCGCCCTGTCTGTCAACACTCACTACTTCACTGACCAACTCGCTGATCTCACTCACTGGCCGCCACCTAGGGCCTAGTGCCCAAGGGGATTCCAAGACCGGTAGCAGCGAAAAGCCATTTGGCACGGATCGCGGGCATTGGCTGGTGGCGTAACGCCGACAGGGCTTTATAGGAACATTTTACCTATCTCCCTGGTAGCATACGCAGGGTACAATTGCGCAGCAAGTTCGAGTCAGTCGCCACCTGAAAAAGGTGTCCGCCCTATGCAGCGGAACGTCCAGCCGATCTTGAGTCGCGGGGAAGTCACGCACCCCCGAACTTGCAAGCCGCCGGGTAGGCCGGGTAATTGGCGCAAGCCAAATCCGCCCATTTCCCGGCAGATGGGTGGCAGCGCCGTTAGGCGCGGCAATCGGGCTGGGTCGGGGGCGGCGTCCCGTCCCCGCGGCTCCCCCTCTGTATAGCAAAGTCCCTGCAAGTCGTATGACCGGCGTTGGGCAACCGACCGGTGAATACGTCCATTGGCTAGGCTGTGGGGCTATCGACCGCGGAGTGGTTGCTCATGGTCGGGTCCGATGCGGGACATGGGCGGGATTACGCTGTAGACGGGCTGGCGCACACAATTCGAATTGGCAGGCTGCGTCGCGTGGAGCTAGCCGGGGTGAAGGCATAGGTACATGGAACTCAGCCTTTGGTAGGCCGAGTTTGCGGCTATACTTGTGCACCCCCGAACCTTGGGCGGTGCGGGAGGTGGCCGAAGGCGTTCCCCTACTACGGGAGTATAGTCTGATAGCTCAGACGAACAGGCCTATGTCCCAGAAAGCCCGATACTGGTCTTGTTCCTGACCCCAGGGAGCAATAAGTTAAAGTTCCACAGATGGAATACACATCGTCCTACCTCAGACAGGAGAAAGACGTGAATAGAAGAGATTTCGAGGACGCATTGACTCGCTTCTTGGACGGGTCAACTGCGGAAGGTAATGAAGCCGTCAGCATAACCGCAGGCGGATTGCACCGTTTGGTGGGTGGCTATCCAGGGCCAGATCACAGAATGCCGGTCTGCTGCAGCGTGATGCGGGCGGCCATGCACGAAGGTGACCGTATTCTAAACTCTCCGCCCAAAGGGGAGGGGCCGAGTCTGGAAGTCTACTATCGCCTGCCTCGCTTGGGAATATCCGTTGGACAGTTGCGTGACGCTCTGGCCATGTACCCTGACGATGCTCCGTTGTTCTTCGGCACCGGAGGACAGCGGTCTCTCACTTTCTATCGCGTTAAAAATCGGGGGCTCAAAGACAGCCCACTGGTGCAAGTTGAATTCAACGAGCTCTATAAGCTCGACAGCCAAGCGGAATTGCTATGAATGACCCAAACCTACTGTTGAAAGTCCTGCGCGAAATGGCGGCCGATAACGAAGGCCGCTTAGTCTGTGTGCTTACGAGTGGCGCTAGCGATGCTGATCGTCGCGTCCGCCATCACATCGAACAGCTTGTGGATGACGGATATTCCGCTTGGACCAGCGACAGACGAGAGATAGCGCGCATCACCAGCGCTGGCTACGACTTCCTTCGAGCAGTTGATGCAAACGCGGAAGCCGAGAAACGCTTTTTTGACGGCATGAGCAAAGGACTTCCCTTCGCACATGCCGCCATGAAGAGGGTTGAACTCGTCAAGGAGATGTTTAAGTGAAGGGCAAGCATCCAATAGTGCCTAGCTCTTCACCAACAGGTGGGATCATTTTTCTAGTTTTGCTCCCGATCGGATGCCTGCGCCGAGTTGGGCGACGTGTTGGGGACGCCAGCTTAGTGCCGGCATCAAGGGCGACAAGATGAAAACAACAAAGGCGTTCGTGTCCTATAGCTGGTCCAGTCCAGAACATGAAGAGTGGGTTCTTGAGTTGGCGACAGGCCTACGAGAATCGGGTATCGACACGCTACTGGACAAGTGGGATTTGAAGGAAGGCCACGAGACAACTGCCTTCATGGAAAAGATGGTTTCGGATAGCGATATCAAGAAGGTCATCATTGTCTGTGATCGTACTTATGCTGAAAAGTCAAACGCCAGAAAAGGCGGCGCTGGAACCGAAGCACAGATCATCTCCAAGGAACTCTACCAGCAGGAGGGCCAAGACAAGTTCGTGGCAGTAGTTACAGAAAAGGATGACAGTGGGAATCATTATCTTCCCACCTACTACACATCCAGAAGATTCATCGACTTTTCAGATCCTTCCCGCTATTCAGAGAGATTCGAACAGCTTCTGCGCTGGATCGTTGATAAACCAATTCACAAAAGACCAGAACTTGGAAAGCTACCCGAGTACTTGAGCGACGAAGCCACCGTTGTTTCGCTCTCGACAAGTGCCTCCAAACGACGAGCGTTTGATGCGATAACAGGCTCCAAGCAACATGCATATCCAGCAGCCAAAGAGTACTTTGAGTTGTTTGCGGAAGAACTTGAAAAGTTTCGGCTTGACTCCAATGTGGACCCATTAGCAGATGGATTTATGGCAAACATAGAGTCGTTTGTTCCCTACAGGAACGAATGCCTAAGCATCATACAAGCCATTGCGCGATACACGCGAGACGAAAGATACGCGGATCTCCTTCATAACTTCTTCGAACGGTTCCTACAGTACTATTACCCACCTGAAGGCATGACGAGCTATCGAGATATTGCATTCGATAACTATAAGTTCTTCGCTCACGAATTGTTCTTACATTGTACTGCGATGTTTGTAGCCGAAGCGCGTCATGATCTGTTTAACTCGCTAGTAGAAAGGCAATACTATATCGAAAGGCGTGCGGCGTACGAGGGTCAATCACTTGGTGAGTTTACGATATTTCGTCAATACTTGGAGTCTCTGGCGGCCATCAATCAAAAGTCAAAATTAAGACGACTTTCGCTTACCGCTGACACTTTAGAACAACGGGCAGCAAACTCGGGAACGAAGTTCCGAAAGCTAATGGAAGTCGACTTCATCCTCTTTTTGCGAGCTGATTTGGCAAACTTCGATAGATTCATTCGATGGTGGCCTGAAACACTTGTGTATCTCGGCTTTAGCTACAGAACATTCGAGATATTTGAACGTTCACGGTCAACGCAGTACTTCGAAAAGATACGCCCATTTCTCGCAAATGCTACTAAGGCGGACTTGGAGGAATTGCTTGCTGGATATGGAAAAAACGGCCGGGACCTACCTAGGTGGGAGATGACTCAGGTCAGTCCAAGCAAACTGATGGGATTTCAAAACATGTGCACCAGACCATGAACAGCCCACAATCAAGCCTCGACTTAGGCGGAAGACCCGTTGCGGGCACCATCCTCGACCGCATTCGCGCGGAGAGCCGCGACGAGTCGGAGAAGGGCCGCTGGTTCGAGCAGCTATTCATGCGGGTGGCGCTTCAGCAGCCCGAGTTCGAGATCGAGGCGATCTGGCGTTGGCCCGACTGGCCCGAACGGGAGGCGCTGACCGGACTCGATGGCCGGGACATCGGCATTGACCTTGTCGCCCGGCGGACCTCCGGCGAGTGGGTCGCCGTCCAGTGCAAGTGCTACGACGAGGGGCGGACGCTCTCCAAGGGGGAGATCGACAAGTTCCTGGGCGGCTCGCAGCAGCCCGTGTTCCGCCTGCGGTGGATCGTGGCGACGTGCCGGTGGGGGCCGAACGCGGAGCGGGCCATCCTCAACGCCAATCCCCAGGTCAGGCAGATTGACTTCCGGCAACTGCTCGGAGTTCAGGTCGAGGAGCGGGACGCGAAGCGCCCGGTTCAGGAGCCGTGGCCGCTTCAAGCCGAAGCAATCGAGGATGTAGTCGAGGGTCTCAGCAACCACGACCGCGGCCGCCTCGTGATGGCGTGCGGGACGGGCAAGACCTTCACGGCACTGCGTATTGCCGAGCAAATCGTGGCGGATGGCGGGTGCATTCTTTTCGCGGCACCCACCATCGCACTGGTCTCCCAGGCGCGGAGCGAATGGCTGCGCCACACGACGCGCAGGCTGGACTGCATTGTCGTCTGCTCCGACCAAACTGCCGGAGGCCGGAACGAGAACGAAGACATCCGGGTTTCTGAGCTTGAGTGTCCCGTCTCCACGGACCCGGAAGAGATCGCCCGCTCGCTGGATGGCGACGGCGCCACTCGCGTGGTTTTCTGCACCTACCACTCGCTTCGGAGGGTCTCGGAGGCACAGGCCAGCCACGGTGCGCCCGCATTCGATCTCGCCATTGCCGACGAGGCGCATCGCACAACAGGGGCGTTTCTGAAAGGCAGTAAGGCGGGAAAGGTTGACTTTCAGGAGTTCCACGACGACGAGCGGCTGCATTCCTGGAAGCGCCTCTACATGACCGCAACGCCGAGGATCTACACGCAGAGATCAAAGGCCAAGCTCGCCGAACGGGGCGTCGATGTCGTCGATATGGGCGATCCGGCGGTTTACGGGCCGGAACTCCACCGCCTTCCGTTCAAAAAGGCCGTGGAGAACCGGATGTTGTCGGACTATCGGGTGATCGTACTCGGCGTCAGCGAGTCAAGCGTCACGCCGGGCCTTCGGCGGCGCTTGGAAGGGATCGAAGGCGCGGGAACGGGCAAGCGGGCACCAACAACAAACGACATGACGCGGGTTCTGGGTGTTTCACTGGCAGTGAACGGTGTAACTGAGGGCCAAGCGCTGGATCAGCCCGACCAGTTGCAGCGCACAATGGCGTTCGCCAACACGATCCTGCGTTCCAAGTGGTACGCGGGAGCCCTCATGGAGGCCGAAGTTCTCAGAGCAACCACCCGGAGGATGTCCGATGGCCGCGCGATGAAGGTCGCCGCCACACACCTTGACGCGTCGGCGAGTGCCCTTAAGCGCAACCAAGAACTTCGCGCCCTCGCCGAAGCCGAGCGAGAAGGCGAATGCCGGATTATCTGCAACGTCAAGCTCTTCACAGAAGGGGTGGACGTGCCCTCACTCAATGCGGTCGCATTCCTCGACCCCCGTGACAGCCAGGTCGATGTCGTCCAGGCCGTGGGCCGCGTGATGCGCAAGGCGGAAGGCAAGCGTTTCGGCTACATCATCGTTCCAGTGGTGGTTGAGCCGGGGAGCGACGTGGCATCCGCATTGATGCAAGGTACTGAGGGCTACCAGTCAGTGGGCCGCGTGCTGCGCGCACTCCAGGCCCATGACGGACGCTTGGCTGAGTCACCCGCGAGTTTCGTCAAGGTTTACGAGCAGGAAGGCCAAAGACTGCCAAGGGACGAATCGGCTGAAAGGCAAGCACGCGAACAACAGGTCAGCTATCAACTTGAATTGAAGTTGAAGGAGGCGGAACAGGGAATCTACGCGCACGTCGTAGCGGCCTCGGGGCTTGGCAGGCCCGGTCAGATCGTTGCCGACGAGATAACCCACGCCGTACAGCGAGCAAGCGCCCTCCTTCAGGAAGAGGCGCTGGACGGCACACTGGCACCAGCGCTCGACCTGGTGCCGGAGGACGACGGTGGCGCCAAGGGCATCTGCACGGTTGCGGCGCTCATGCTCTGCAACGCCTGCCTCCTGCAGCGCCGCCTGCGTGACGAACCCGAGATGAAGACAATCGTTCGGCTGGACAAGGTGGCCGGCGCGAGCAACCCACGGGAGGTTCTGGCGATCGCCTGGGAGGCCATTCTCGAAAAGGACTACGCGCCGGTGTTCCGGCCAGCACTCCGGGTAGTTGAAGCGTTGCCGGATGGCCCGGCGGTCAACGATGCAATCCGTGGTCTCTCGGAGTGCGCCAATCGCGTCGCCGACTCTTTGAGCGAACTCGGCTACGACCATGCGGGGCCGCTCTACCACCGTATCCTCGGCTCCGCCAAGAGCGACGGGGCGTTCTACACCAACAACTTGTCGGCCATCATGCTGGCGAGGCTCGCCCTTGGCGCGGACTTTGCCGACTGGTCCGATGAGGAATCAGTTGCGGGGTTGCGGATCATCGATCCCGCTTGTGGGACTGGAACGTTGCTCATGGCAGCGCTCCGGACGGTCATGGCGCGTGTAGCAGCATCAAGGGACGTGGACGAGCGGGCGCGGAACGCTCTGCACCGGCGCCTTGTCGAGGACGTGCTGTGCGGTCTCGACATCAACCAGCACGCCGTCCAGCTTGCCGCCTGCAACCTCACGCTTGGTGCGCCGACGGTGGACTACGCGCGAATGAACCTATTGACGATGCCCCACGGGCCTCAGACGGACGGTACGTTCAAGGCCGGATCGCTGGAACTGCTAAACGCGGAAGCCGAGCGGCTCGACTTGTTCGACATGAACCGTCCCAAGCACTCCTTCGGCGACTTTGACGCCGAACAGGTCAATGAGAGCGAAGAGAGCCGCTTCCCGCTGCGTGATGTCAACGCGGTAATCATGAACGCCCCGTTCACCGACAACCGCAAGCGCAGCCGTAAATTCACCGCGGAGGCTGTCAAAGGCATGCAGCGGAACGAGATCGATATCCGAGACAGCCTTGAACAGGCCGACGAGGCTGCGGGTAAAGCCATCACGACCAACAGCATCCGCTCGTTCTTCACGCCACTCGCGGACCAGCTTCTGCGCTCCGATCAGGGCGTCCTGGCCAAGGTGATTCCCGCTACGGCCTGCATCGGCGCATCTGGCCTCAAGGAACGGCGCTTTCTTGCTGAGCGATTTCATGTCGAGCGCATCGTCACCACACACGATCCGAAGCGGATCAATTTCTCGGAGAACACCAGCATCCACGAGTGCTTGCTGATTTGCCGTCGGTGGCCCAACGGCGAACGCCCACCCACGGAGTTCGTATCGCTACGACGTATGCCAATGAACGTGGCGGAGACAGTTGAGGCCGCCGACGCGCTCGTTTCCGGTGCGCCGAATCAATGGGGCAACGTTCAGGCATGGCCAGCAGATCGGGTGCTTGCTGGCGATTGGACGCCGGTTCAGTGGTACGACGGTACCTTGGCGGAAGCGGCTTTGGCTTTGGAGTCAAACCAGCACTTGGAACCTGCGGGACTGCGATTCGAAATCGGGCCTGACGGTCGGAGTGTGCAGGATGCGTATGAGGTCGGGGACCAGAACACCGTTGGCGCCATTCCGGGGTTTCACTACGTCAGTGAAAAAATACACCGAACCATGCAAGGAAAACCGGATGTTTGGTATGTCCCGAGACAGAAACCACGACGAAACATGGACCGCTGGATTGAACAGTCGCACTCTCGACGAGGCTATGTGCTTGTTCCGATGCGTCTCGACACGATAAGCGGCAGACTCACAGCTCTATGGTCTAGCGAAGCTTCATTCGGATGGTGGGCACCCATCGCAGTCCCCGACGAAGACACTCAGAAGGCCTTGGCGGCATGGTTGAACTCCACGCCGGCACGATTGATGCTGCTCAACCGACGTGCCCAGAAGCTGACCTATCCCACATGGCAACTGGCGCATCTCCGGGAGATCCGAATCCCGAAACCGGACAATCCAGCCTGGGGCAAGTTGAGAGCAGCCTTCGATCAGGCGTGTGACACCGAACTGTTGCCCATGAAGCACGCGGAGAGATGCGTCGCCCGATGGGCTATCGATAGAGCCGCGGCGTTGGCCTGCGGTCTCGATCTGGACGTCCTTGCGGACTGGCGACGCCGCCTGTCTGCGGAGCCAACAATCACGAACAGGCCGGCTCCCGATGCAGGCAGCAGGCCCCAAAAGGGTGTCCGTCCGATCGTGCTCGATCATCTGGAGAAGTCGATGGCGGAAAACGAAGAGTTGGGCCATCGCCTTGCAGATTGAGGAAGTCAGTTTTCTATCCGTCGATGAAGCGAAAGCCATCCACGAACGAGTAATCCGACGATTCGGCGGCAGCACCGGCATTCGTGACGAGGGGCTGCTCGAGAGCGCATTGTTCCGGCCCCAGAGCGGCTACTACAACGATATTGCTGAAATGGCTGCAGCGTTGTTCGAATCTTTGCTCATTAACCACGCCTTTGTTGACGGAAACAAACGTGCCGCGTTCTTCGCAACGGATGCCTTCCTACTCCTTAACGGCTGGAAGTTGTCGGTTGAACCTGAGCTTGCCGAAGAATTCATCGTGGGGGCAGTTGTGAGCGGAGATGCTCGCTACGACAAGATTCTGTCCTGGATCAGGGAGTCGATTGAGGCAACCCAAGATAGCCCTTAACCGCTCCTCCAGCATCCACAACTTGAATTGGTCCAGCAGACGATCATGGGCCTGTCGCTCTTGAGTGTAGGGCCAGAGCCTGCGAACCTACATTCAAGGGTTGGCAAACGATCTGAAGTCCTCTATAAGGAAGTGATCAGGCCCAATCTTTGCACTGTGTTTCTTGAAGCTTGCCAAACCGGCAGACCTGACACTTTGGGCATCACTACCCACGAAACATTCAACCAGTTCTCTTTCGCCACAGTCGAAATCGACTCGATCCGCTTCCGGCGATTTGTCATTGACCGCCATGTCGAATACAACGAAAAGGCAACAATCATCCACCGTCCAATCGACATACGACATTAAGCGAGTATCGCTTGCTCTCAACTTCCGCTCAGGGTCAATTTCAGCGGTCAGGCGCAAGCCCATGTTTGTTAAAACGTGGTGAAAGAACGACGAGTCGAACCAGGAGTCGTACATATCTTTAAGTGAGATTTTCACACTCGAATTTCCGGTCTCACGTTCAATCCTCCTAAATGTTACAGCTATTTCTGAAAGCTGGCGGAACAGCTGTTCGTTTCCGTTAGAACTTAGCTGTGCCGAGACGGTGCCATCCGGTTTGCGTTCGCCAACAAATTTAGCTGCTATTCGCCGTCCTCCCCATGAAAAAAACCTCGAAATATCAATTAACTGCTCTAACCTGAGTTTTTCCGACCAGAAGTCGGAAATATCCAGTGTGCTAGTGCCCTTGTCCGACATGATCAATCGAAAGAACCAAGTCTCAACGACGACCTTAAACTGGTCAGGTGGAAGTCCGGGCCAGATTGGATATCTTGCCGTCGCGGGCAGCAAAATCGCCTCTTCGCCGGGCGTTCGTAAAACTACTGTCAACGGAATCTCGTTGTTTGGCTCCAGCACTATGCGCCCCCGGCCACCTTTTCCTTGAGGTACGGGTATGTCGATGCCAAAACGGGGGTCAACAAGCTCAAATTGGGAGACGGGCAGGTGTGGCTTGATCTTAAGCTGGTGGTCGACTATGTCTTCGATTCCTAATGGGTCAAGCAAAATGTCGGCCCGATACCTCCCTTGCTCGTATCCCAGTGTTTCCCTCAAGAGCCGTTTTTGCTCTCCGTAGCTCCGTTCCGTTCTATCAACAGTAGAAACTATCCAATCCAAGAGATCGAGCGTATGGTCATCTGCCTGGTTAAAGCTCGCAGTCAATTTGGCTTTGTTGGTGGAAGAGTTAGCTCTGGTCAGTTCTCTGCCACGCCGTAGTGCATGCCTCATTGTCTCAGTCCATACATGCTTGGCGTAAATCTTCTTGACCTCCCCATTGCGTGGCCAGTGAAACAACACTAGGAAACAAGGGAGGTCGGAATTGGTTAGCTTCAGGGCGTTGCTGACTTTCAGCCTAGTTCGGGGCGCAGGACTCTCAGTGCATTTCACCTGCACCAGAACCTGTTGGGGTCCCGGACGTTTGTCTGCGGGGAGGCCAGTGTCCTCCGTGGGGACGTACTCGACAAGGAAGTCCCAGCCGTGGTCGTCTTCAATGGACTTGTTGCAGGTAATGCCAACATCCGAGCACAGCATCTTGAACCGATTCTCTGCCCTTCTTCCAAGTTGACTGCTCATTTAGCCTCCCCGAAATGCCCGAGTACTTCATTTCAAGGCACCCGGATGTAATGGCGTAAGCGTAACAGATCACTACGGACCTGTTAGATTTCGGACGCCAACCGGCGCTTTCATCTCCGCTGGATGATGCTGTTCATCTAGCGTGGGGACGTTGGCACCGGTGTTCGGATTCAAATCCTGGCGTTCAGTTTTGATCCCACTGGACGAATCTTGAGGTGGGAAACCACCCCTAACCCGGATATTGCACGGATCTAGTGGAGTAACGACGAAATGTCCCTGATATCAGGGTGTTGAGCTTCATGCTACTGCCGCGAACGGTGGGTAACGTGATTGGCGCGGTGGTCCCAAACATCAGCGATTCCAGCGAGACATGCAGTCTGCAAGTCGTGCGTAAGGCGGATCGCCTTGTTTCACGTCAAGGGCCATAACTGTGGGGGAACAGGTACACGATGATGGCGGCTTGCCAGAAACAACAACGGCGAGACCCCATGGATGCGTGGAGAAAGGGAATCGAATGCTGATGTCGCATCGCACTCCGCTCGGATGAAGGAGATCATGTCTTCGCAGCAATCGGGGATTGGGAAGCCATTGACATTTAGTCCATGCAAGGTGCCACCGCCATAGAGGTGTTCCTCCGTGTCGGATCCTGGATACAGGAGCTGAAGCGTGGAATGCTGGTAGTCACTAGCAGCGAACTCCGAAAGGTGCGACATCGTGTCTGCATCTTGCGTAAACGCCGCCCACGCGGCGAGTGTTGGCAGAAGTATGCTCGCAGCAGTCGCCTCGTTGCGATATTCGTTCGTATGCTGCGGGTGGTCCAAAAGGTCGCGGTAGTCGTTGTACACGCACGGATACGGACCGTTGGTTCGGAACGCAAAGGTAGTGCCACGGGCAATGTTACCGATCCACTTCTGGATGAAATTATCGCACTTTACGCGATTCAAGAAGTGGCAGACGATGTCGATATCAACGGCTTGGTTGTCCTTGACCGGTGTACAGAGAATAGGGTTGTTCGTTATGACTTCGATGAGCAGCGATGCGGTTTTTAACATATCTTGGCGAAGAAACTCCTTTTCGTCTTCTTGGCGTTCGTCCAGGAGCTGGAAATCGTGAAGCTGCCATAGGCCACGCAATCCAATGCGACCGAGAACGTCAAAGAGTCGCAGATTAACGTCGAGGGATTCCCGGCTTGGTACTCCAGATGCTATCCCATGGAGGACTCCTGCTCGGGGAACGACATTCTTGGCGATGTAGTCAGACGCTATGGTCTGGTGAAGGTCAATCACGCGCTCCATCGATGCTTTGAGATCTCTGGCAGGCTTCGACTTAGCAGGGAGATAGCCCTTGACAAGGCCCCAACAGACAAGCGCAGCGCGTTCGCTACACAGGTAGGCGGACTCCGTGTTGACGTCCCTCGACCAAGCATAGAGTGTCCACAGAGCTATGTAGATACGTCGAATGGCCGTAAGGTGCGCGGGGCGCGAAGGCTTGCATCGCTCAGCGACGCTCTCGACGAGCCGGCAGAAATACTCGAAGCTGACCAACGGTTCATCGACCATCGCGAGACACTTGCGCAAGTCCGAGTGCCAAGTGTCCGGCAGCGCTTTCTCGCGAAGGAGCCCAGTGAGGAGCATGTTCGCAAGCTGGTCGCCGTTCCACGTTTCGAACCGGATTCTTTCCGTCGTGTGGTTGTCTGTGTAGCCAACGACAGCGGGCCGCACGGTTTCAGAAATATCGCCACCGAGGCAAAGGACGATGACCACAGGACAGTCAGTGTAGGGTTTAGGAATGTGGTTCCGAATGTATACGTCCAGAATGTCATCGAGAGACGCTCGAAGGCTCTGGGGTCCACTGGTCCAATCTGAACGTGCGAGGTCGCCTGGTTTGATCGAAAGCAGGAACACTGTGCGCTTGCCGGCATCGTCACTACCGACGGCAGCGACGTCGACGCCAAACTGTCGCGTACCGACCTCTGGACGTGAGAGCACGTTCATGCCGAGTTCGCTGAGAAGGTCCGGCATGATGACGTCAAGCTCGCCGCGTTCCCGAAGTGAGCTGAGGTACTCCCTGAAGATCAGTTTCATGACGGAGGGCGTTCCAACTTAAAGCGATTGATGCGGAAATGGAGTCCGACTGGGTCGATCACAGACAGCCGTGGGAACTCGAAGAAGTGCTCGTGCTCTGCAAAGCGCATCTCTTGCCGATGGATATTGCCATCGGCATCTCGCACGTGGGCGACGGACGCACTCCCGTAGAGAATGATGGACTTGTGGGCTATGAATGAAAAAATGGACTTCTGCTCGGCTCTCTTGTGGACGTCCTGCATGAAATCGCGATGTCGATACGCCTGGAGGTGGCGCTCCCGTTCCGATGGCGCAAAAGCGGGACAGGTTCCGAGGCGCTCCAGATCCCGTTCATAGGATTTCAATTGTCGGGCGAGACGGTCGACCGAGTGTTTCGCCGGGTCGCTAGCGTTCACGGCTGTCTCAAAGAACTCGATGGCGTGGAGATAGTTGATCAGGAAGGCGTCAAAAATGTCCCCTTCAAGCTCGTCTCGATGCTCATCGCTGACGGCGCGCAGACAGGAGAGCAACAGGCCGGCTGCGCATTCTCTCTTGAACAGGCAGTACGCTAGAACTTTGCGGGCGAGATATGGAACCCACGCAGTGTGGGGTGCGGTCGCGCTAAGGTCAATGTCGATGCCTGGACGGGCTTCCTTGTAGGGCAAGAGCTCTGCGGCGGCCTCGCAGAGTCGGTCGTCGCCGCTCGAAAGCAATGAGAAGACGTACCAGCCGAGGAGTTGACCTTCAGCTTTGCCCAATTTGTGACGAAAGTTGTCCAAGTGGGACACGGAAAGTGGGTTGTCTCGGTGCGTAAGCAAGCATTGGATCAAGGTGCATATCCGATCTCGGTCAGCATCGATGTCCCATTGGTAAAGGACCAGATCGATGTTAGCGATGGTATCGAGTTCGGTGAGATCGGTGTGCCCAAGAGCAGAGAAGATCGCATCAATCATTTGGGTGGAGAGAATCGCGTGATGCCGCAAAAGACCGAGGACCAAAGAGTCGCGAACGGAGGGAGAACGTTTGGCGGCAGCTGCGGCAATGATTGGCTCGATATTGGACGTAAGGCGATCTGGGGCTCTCTCGAAGAGGGACAGAGCCGACTCGACGGCGGCTTGAGTTTCGGTTTCTGAAGCTGAGGTCATGACTGCCTGTTCGAGGCGTTGGAGAGCACGAGCCACGAGAGTGTCATTATCCAGCGGCACGATTCGCCCGAGCGCGAACAGGGCGGCTTCTCTCGTGGCTGGGGACGGGTCGAGAGAGAGTGTGACAGCCTGCGCGGTAAACTCGTCGGGCTCCATACGCCCGCCCGCGACAAGTACGACGCGTAACACGGCGTCGTCGAGGGGGTTGTCGCGCAGGACGATTGAGAGCGCTTGCTTGGGACGGGACTCTTGTTGGTCCAGCCATCCATGCAACGCTTGGTGCGCCGTTGCGGCCGCCCCGGCGTCGGTAAGCTGTCTGTTGATTGAGTAAACCGCCGCCAAGGCATCTGAGACGTCGCAGTCGATGAAAGGAAGCGTGCGCCGGAACAGTTCTGATATCTTGTGAACTACGTGCGGCCCGTCAGCGCTGAGCTCTCCGTGCCGCATTGAGCTGAGAAGGTCGAGGTCACCAGTGTTGTGCAATTCGGCTAGCGCTTCCGAGGTCGGCTCAATGACATCGAATTGAACAGTCGAAAGGTGCTGAAGGAGGGTTCCGTTCTCGGTGGCAGAGAGTATGAGTTGGCGGATTTGCTCGGACGCGGCTGCGGAACTCGGCGGGTCGAAAAATGGCGGCTCGTTGCTCGTCACTGACTGGACGACCTCGGAGAGGGCGCGTTGGCGGCAGGGAAACGATCTCGCGTCACTGGGCGGGCAACAGTCGTCGAAACAATTTGACTCGGCGAGGGGTGAGGCCGTTGGCTAGGAGGCTTCGCCGACTGACTTTGGCTACGATCACGCCGGCTCCGCTTCCCTCGCCAGTCAAGGCGGTCGCAAACCTATCGGCGATCGATTGAGGTCCAAGAAGTGTCCTGACCACCCAAAGCCCAACGAAGACATGCTCGATGTCCCAATTTGGGTCACCTTCCAGTCGGTCCTGGGCGTTTAAACTCAGGGGCGTTTGCGCGACGTCATAGCCGACTAGGTACGTGCGCTTTTTCATGTTCGGCATGGTCTGCTCGCAGCAGAACTCACGGGGCACGTAGTCGGAGGCCTCCTCGATCTCAAGGTTTGGCCCAATGATGGAATTGGTCGGAAAGTTGTTTGGCGTGCTCTTCGCTTAGAGAGAAGTTGTGTATCTCCCGGTCGGATTCGAGCCTCAGAACGGCAGGACCTTTCCCGAGCGTACGGCCCTTGCCGATTACGGCTGGGAGGGCGGTCACCCTGCGCTGGGCGAACTGACGCTTGTTGGTGAGGACCGGCGTGAACGGCTCGCGTGGCAATCCAAAATTAATCGTGAGTTCGGCGCCGTTGCCGAATCGCGGACTGCTGACAACCTGGCAGTTTCCAGCGGCAGTCTCACGCCACATGACGCCGGAGCAGGTTGCGTGGCGACTGTTGGTGAAGCCTAGCCTCTCACGGACTGTATCGTGGAGATGCCCGCAATGGATCTCGACCCAGTCCTCACCCTTGGCAAGCGCGGCATCGAATCGGCTGAAGAGCTCGCGTTGGAATTCGTGGCCTTGGGAAGTCATGTGTAGTTGCCAGTAATCTGATCGTCCAAAGGATGGTAGCACGCAGATGGCGCATGGACTAGCGGAGCGAGACAGCGGAGCGAGACATCGCGGCAACGGAGCAGGTTTAAGCGAGGGTTGTAATTCCTAGACTGGGTCTGTGCGCGTCGCTGCGAAAGGTGGAGCCCGTTGGGGGTCGATTTCTCTTGCACACGGTCAATCTAGTCGTGGACAGAATGGCATCGAAGCTCGCGGCGACACATTTTCGCCAAATCGTGGAGAACAGTATAGAAACTCGACCGAGCAGCTGGACCGTCAATCAACGTAACGACCCACTCACAATCAAGTGGCCTCCCCACAGACTGGTGCGGCTCGTCTGATCGCTTTCGCCATTCAGGTCACCAGTCAACGGATGATCCCACATCAATGGAGCATCTTGAACCACAGCGACCACATCAACCCGGATGGGGACTAGGACTCTCGGGCCAGCTGGATGAGAAGTGGGTACGGCTATGGTAACGTTCCGTATACTGGGTGGCTCTGGCGCCATGAACTAAAGGGCAATCCGCTGCTCTCAACAAATTCGGTGATATGTACGAGAGTCGATTCAGAGTACGAGATTCCGCCCCCGAGGAAAACAAGGAAAGTGAGAACGAATAGTGGCTAAAGGACGTGTATTCCTCATTGAAAGTCCGAACGCACTTGACCTCTTGTCGGGTACTGGCGAAGCCAATTCACTCGCTCAAGTGTGCAGGTTGTTTGGTCACGAGATCGCTACGTTTCTGGTTAAGGACAGAGTCGAACTAAAGAGGTCGATGATGTACGTCAGCTCGATCGGCTGGCAAAGGCAGCGTGGAAAACGCCCCGTGTTCATTCACATTAGCGCGCACGGCAATAGAGAGTGTCTCGGAATCGGACCCGATGACGTGTCATGGAAGGAACTTTCAGCACTTGTTGTCAAGACTTTCCAACGCATACACAGAGGTAGGCCCAAACCCTACAGAGGACCGATTGCACTTGTTATTTCTTCGTGCGGAGCCAATGGCGAAGTGCTGGCGCACAATTTGTGTGCAGCGAATAAGGAAGGCAAGCTGCAACTACCCCCACAATATCTGTTCACGTTCAATGATGAGGAGGTGTATTGGAGCGACGCTGTTGTAGCGTGGACAATGTTCTACGGAAAAATTCTAAACATCGACTTTGCAGAGCCCAAGGACGAAAAAGAACTGAAGCGCCTGATAGACTCAGTAAGGGACTCCGGATTTGGCGAGCTTCGCTGCTTCCGGTGGGATCAGAAGAAGAGCAAGTATCGGCATTACGCTTCTAAGGCCGCAAAGGTGTGAGGGAAAAGGGAACCCTACTCCGCAGCCCTTTCCACTATCGTTTACGCGGACTTCCGCTACCCTGCTTTGCCCGCGCTGAAGCTGACATCTGTGGTTTACTGGCCAGGTCAGCGCAAGCTAGAGCCTGATAGATTGTGCAAAGACCGCTGATCATAGCGGCTATAGCGCAGGTTACGCGTGGGCAACCGCTGGGCCTTCGCCAATCACGGCGGAAATACGCTGAACCAGCTTTACCCGTAATTCCTCCGGCGTTTTCCAAACAATATGATTGTACTGTCGAGTGTCAAAGTGAAGGTCGGGCATCCTGTCGCTGCGGCATGTGAGGATCGCGGGGATGCCCAACCCATGCGCAAAACCGACCTCGTAGTAGACGCCGCCCCGAGCCCCCGCCTCCCCGTGTGTGAAATCGGCGACAAGAAATCTGGACCTCCTGATCTCCGCAACAATCTCATCATCTATTCGGCCCACGTGCTCCTGCTCATCTATGACAACTGGCTCATATCCCGATTGCCTGATAGCTAGCTTAATGCCCTTGTCCCTCGCATCCCGCATCGACGGATCGAACCACATTGCCACAAACGCCCTTGATGATGCCGAGGCGTTTTGCTCCAGTGCCTCCAGGTGCGCGTAGCCCCGGAACGTCAACGCGCATTCCTGCGCCGGATTATTGATGCCGTGGCGGTCAATTAGGTCTTGGTCACTTAGGTAGCCTAGGAGATATTCGAAGTCCTCTGAACCGATGCAGCCGGAGTGTGCGAGAAGCTCGTAGAAGGTTCTTTCCGCATCGGTCAGGGACATCCCAATGTTCTCAGCAGTGCCAAATGTAAACTCAAAGGATATGCGGGTTCCCAAAACTGACGATCTGCGCGAGACGTACTTGAGGAGTCCGTCAGCTCGCCTAAAAACGCTCGGATCCCTCCACCTCGTTGCCTCGTCGACGGTAGCCCATGAGATTTCAGGGCAGCGCTCGCCGAGCGCCCGTTGCTCAACGAGCCATGTTGTAAGCCGCGCTTTCAGATGCTCGTCATGCTTGTTCAGCCCTGGCTCCGCAGATCCGGAAATGAAATACATTCCCCCGGCTCGAGGGGAATCAAAGAGGCGCCCGTCCCTGCCTGTTGGGAGTTCGGTGGCCGATGTCCCCCAAATTGCGCATTTAGCGCTCTCTAGCATGCTCTATTGCTCGCCACCGAACTACCTAGAATTCCACCATTCCAATGCGCGTAGTCTTGTGGCGACCTGCTTTCCTGCTAGCGTACAGCGGGCTTGGACGCTGCATACTACGGCTCCACCACCCCACAACAGTAGCTTCTTGACGCCCGTTGCACAGCCCGCGCTTCAGTGGCACCAAACGCTTCTTTTCGCGGTTCCCGAAGGTCACAACTACTTCCCTTTGCGTCGATCAGTTAGCCTATCAACCGATCATGGTTGAAACAACTCGCTTCTCGACGCTGTACGGCGCAACACGAATCTACGTGCTGCTCGACGTGCGCCATTCGGTCAGGGAGCCATCGTTCAGGCGGGTCGGTCTAGGGCTAGGAAGGATTGATCACACCGTACCGCCAATCTCCAACCCCTCAATTGTGCTGAACACCTCAGCATAGCGCTGACGCTGCGCCTCCATCCAATCGATGAGTTCGTCCCAACGTGTACCCTGTTGAACGGCAATTTCCTGCCAAGTCGTGTAGTAGTAGCCTCGGCTGGTCGATTGGTTGGGGCCGAGGGCTTGTTCGAGAACGTCGGCATGCTTGGACATGAAGGGCGCGAGATGCTCGCTGTCGGCCCCCATCCGGCCGCGCAAGAACATGCCGGACGTCTTGCTGCCCACATACATTGACAGCACAACCTCCCCGTCGGAAAGCATGGGAACCCAGACGTTCGAGTCGCGCGTAGGCGCGAACACGCCTGGGTGTCTCTCCAAGTAGCGGTTCCAAAACTGGCGCCTCAGTCGTGTCAACTTGGATTCGGCGGTAGCGGTTCTGTCTCGGAGGGTGATGTCCCAGTTGTTCGGCTGCTCAACGACATCAAACACTGGCGCAAAGGGACTGTCCTCGATGCGCACCACGCGAAGCCGGACGGCGAAGAAGGCGAATTCATCGTTCGTATGCTCATTGAGCCATCGGACGGCGGACCGATGGGCTGCTTGGAAGTCCCGTGCGACCCAGACCACAGTTTTGGCCTCAATTCCAGCCAGATACGTGAGCACCTGCCCCAAGTGCCTATGGTCGGAAACCTCGAGTTGGTTCTCGATGACGACCCGATCACCCGTTCTGGAGTCCTCGGCGAGGATATCCACCGAGAAGTTGTCGACCGCATCTTCAGTGGCAATGGCCTTCAACTCGATCCCCAGTGCGTCGGAGAGAAAATCGAGGTGGTCGAAGAGCCAGGGGGTGAAGTCACGGGCCTCATCCGGCCACGCCTCACGGACCGGAGCGTCTGTGAGTCGGGTAAAGCGGGTTGTCGTCATGGGACTTCGTCGGCACCCCGTACGAGGACGTACGGCCATAGGCGGCCGTCGGTCGCCTTCCAGACGACATCATGCGCCATGCTCTTCAGCCGACTCATGGCGTCCGGGTCGAAAGCGTCGGCCTCAATCTCGACCACGGCCCAAACCCATGCAGCGGAATCGTCGGTGGCGTCCAGCCCGTCCTCGACAACCCAAGATTGCACGGGGGCCGGCAAGCCTTCGGGCGCCTCAAGTTCGGATCGAATTTTGGCGGTGTCAGCGATCATGACGTTAACTTACGCTTCGGATAGGCTATGTTCAAACAGAGGACCAGCAACAGTGAAGATGAGAGTAAGACACGAAATTTGTTTCTCTCGTGCCCTCAGCGCCACGGAGCCATGGTGGTGGCCGAAATTGGGGTATGAAACAGCGTTCTCTTGCGTCTATCGCGATCCTTCTTGATGGCATGGTCCAATCCCGTAGAACCAAGGACTCTCGCAAGTGTCCTCCGATACGGCGGATCAATGGCCGGGTCGATGTGTTTGAACCACGCAATGAACCGCCGGTCGCAATTCTCCTCCACACGCTTCCACACGTGCCGGGCTGCACGCTCGTCGATATCTGTCTGCCAGAACTCATGAAGCGCCGCTCGCGCTTGCACATTTCGCTGATAGTCCTGACGGCTGGCTTCCAAGACCGTGCGAAGCCATGGATCCATGGGCGGATTCAATTCAAGGATATTCCACTGCTCGTCGGCCTCCGCCGATTGGTCGCAGAGACCAAGCAATGTGATCGCCTTCGCGAGATCAACCGGACGCGGCTTTGACTCAAGGGCTTTGATCCGCTCCAGCAGCCAGTCCACGCGGTCGTGCTTGTGGGAGTAGTGGGAGATCCCGAGCAAGTCATCGTCCGTAGCAGCCAACGACAAACACTCGTCACACGCAGCGTCACTGGATTCGGATCGGGCCAATTCAAATGGAAACCCTTGGTACGAATCCCTCGAAAAGATGCTGGATTTGACTCCCGTCTGTATCGCAGCGAATGCTGATAGCGCAACTTCTGGAGCCTTGTCCTTCAGAGCCCTCATCGTGTCCATGACTGGAAAATTGTTCATCAGAGCTTTGTCGGCGCCGCGCCCTGCATTCTCGGTCCATCTCGACAGCCACTCTTCGACCGGATCTACGCCGCGCTCAACCAACATCTTGACACAGTCCAGATAATGGATGTACCAGTAGCGAGGCATGCTCCAAGCGGTGGCGGCTGTTATCGCCTGCAGTTCACCCTCCAAGTAAGCAGCGAATGCATCCAGCGCAGCGTCCGAAGAGGCACCCCATTTAACCCTTAGCGCCACGCTTTCATCGGCAAGTTCCGTTTTCGGGACGAGCTCCGGGCGAATCGACTCAAGTTGCACTAGGGCGGTGGTTCGAGCGAGTTCATCTAGCTTGTCGGCCCAATTGTTGCCGGAGACCGGCGACACATAGGCCGATTCTGCGAACCGCGTCAAAGCATCCAAGTGTTGGCCTTCCGAAGCAATGAAGAGTGCTCGTCGTCGAATCTCCCTGTCTTCGTGAGTTGTCAGCATCGGCAGGAAATCCAGCCTTGCAATCGCTGCATCCTCAAGGCGTTGACCCACATAATCCAGCCAAAGAACGAGACCCTCTCGCGTTGCGCTGGAGATGTCCAGTTGGGCCAAGTCATCCTCTCCGGGCAAGCGGCAAACTAGCTGCCACTTATCACCCAGCGAGGCGTACGGAGCCGACAGGATTAGGGGAGCCTGTTGTGCGGGTTTCGCGTCGTACAACCGCAGCCGCAAGGCACTGATTCCCAACTTGTTGCCCCGTTCCGCGTCTTCCCCCCTGGCCGCTGCCCGTTGTTCTTGATCGAACGCTGCGGCCAGAAGAGAACGGGATGTCGGGGTGATGATGGTCAGGATTTGCCGGAAGTTGTTCAGCAGCAGGTCGATTTCTCTGCCGCCGGGAGGCAACCCTTGCGCAATCAAGGTGTCGATCAGCTCAGCTCCCGATTGCGCGTCGACTTGTTTCCAGCCCTCTGGCGCGAGGTAGTCGACCACGGAGTCCAACGGGCTTCTTCTCTCCTTGTCCTTGGCGCCATCTCGTGCGATTGGTACGGCTGGGCTCTCCCCTTTGTCGTCCATTAAACCGACTGCGTTCTCTCGGGCAACGTCACTCAAGGCTTTGCGGAGCGTCGATGCGGCTTTCAGGGGAATGATGTGCCCGCACTGCTCGAGTCGACAGATCACCCTACCCAGTGCTTCATCCGCCTCGGACGGGTCCTCGGAGTTGATCCGGAGCATCCAAGCCACGTCATCCAGTTCGTGGGTCGATTCCATCACCGCCCGGCTCAGCGCCCATGCCTCTATGGCCGCCACGTAAGGCGCTCTCGCCAAATAGGAACATACTGCCACCGCACAACGAGCGAGGTAGTTCCAATTGCCTTCGACTTGGAACCGAACAGGCGCGAAATCCTTGGCTTGTGGAGAACGCATCCAACGTTTGCAGCGAGACCTCACATTTCCTGCATTCCTGTTGTCCCCCCTTAACCTGATGTTGCCGTTCTGCCCCGGAGCGAAAGCGTCAAGCGCTGGTTCGGACCACGCTGTTCCCAACCATTCGACTAGCTTGGGCAGCAGAGCCTCGTGGAATCTGGGGTACTGCGCAGCGTTTGCCAGCGTTTTGATCAGCACTTCGTCCTTCATACCGCTTGTGCGATCGCTCAGCCAGTCGCGTTCCGCGACTCCTAGGACTAGATCCGGGTCAAGTCCAGCTAGTCGCCAAAGGTCTTCAAAGTCCGCACTGGAAAAATTCTGTTCATTGAGCCACCTGCACATCAGTTCGTACCGCAGCTGGCTGTCGGTTCCCTGCTCCACTAAGGCGATTGTTGTAGCTGCTCTGAGGATTTTCGAACCGAGGCTATGCGCCTTTAACGGGTCCAGGAACTCGGCAATGGTCCCGGCGAAGTCCGTGCGGGAGCCCTGCTTGAGTTCGGACAGTAGGGCGGCTCCAAGCACGTAATGCACTCTGTCCGTGTTGAGTTTGAACCTGTCGGGATCGGCTCCTGCCGTGAACCATCCCCCAGACGTCAACTGGAGGACAGCGGCCTCTAGATTACGTCCCGCCGACCCGCTGTCGGCCGAAAGCGTTGCCATGATGTTTCGACGGGTCACGGCGCGTTCCACATCATTTCGGAGATCTCGCCCGAGATTCGCGATGAACACTCTCATGCGAGCATCATCCATCCCTACCCTTGGCCCCTGTCGGCTAATCCTGTCCTTCCAATCCTCGTAGATGACACGCTCAGCAGTGATGTCCCCGCTGTCCGCGAGTGCTTTGTGGTGTTTCAGTGCGATCGCTGCGAGGCGAGGCACGCGCATTAACTCCAACACCGGCTTCGTCAGCACATCACGGTTAACGGTCATTGCTGTCAACAGTTCATCAAGTTCCGCGTCGGAAAAGCCCTCTACGAGAATCTCGATTGGTTTAGGTTCCAGGTTGGATAGGCAGTAAAGGTCGTCGCGCCACCGATTTGGCCAGCAACTGAGGACGAGCTTGTACATCCCCCCTAGATTGTCTTCCAGAAGCGGTTGCGCCCAGTCCGCCCAGTCACTGAACAGAAAGTTCTGGTTCAGGCCATCCACAATCACAAGGATTCGAGTGGATTCCCTTCCGCTCCTCTCCCAAAGACTAAGCCGACGGAGCCAAAACTCTGCAGATCCGGGACGAGCCTGTTGCGAAAGCGCCTGCGCAATGTCGGCTCGGGCATCGGTTCCCTGAACGGATGTGGCAGGCAGGTACACGATCAAGGGCGAAGCTGGTTCCAGCGGGTTGATCAACTCATTGCACCAGTCCAGCGCAGCCCATGACTTTCCGGTGCCCTCGTCGCCTACAAGTGCCGCCATGGGGCTCCTTTTGTCAGCAAACCACGCGTTCAGCTGTTGACTGACACCAGCGCGGCGGATGACGGTGGACTCGCTGTCTCGCAGGTTGTGGTGGCCGCCCAGACGAGACTTAGCTTTGCGCAACGACGATTGCCCATCGTGCAACCAACGTTGGCACTGTTCGCGGCAACTGGCGTAGCCGACGGCCGGAGCCACCAAACGATCACGCCACATCGACACCTTCGATTCAAACTGATTGCTCTTCCGAATCAATTCCAAGGCTTGGTGAGTCTTGGACGACTGGTCTAGGCAGTTTCCACAGGCTTGAGGTGCTGCAGCAGAAATCGCAGCCAGATCGCACAGAGCGTTACTGTGTTCAGGCCAGTCCAATACGAGGACGTCAATTCCCAATAGTTCTCCGTGCCTGACAAGCGCCTCCCGAAGAGAGCTGTCAACCTGCCGGGTCGACGCTAGCAACCAAAGGTCGGGAGGCGTTGTGAGGGTTGACGCTTCAGTCACCTTGGACAGCAATGCATCCTGCGGGAGGCTCGTACTCCGGCTGTACCTTTTGGCTTCAAGACTTGCCTTTACCAAGTTGCAAGGGTCGGAGCGAACGTCGCTACCCCCTTGGAGCCCGGACTTGACCACATGAAAGGGCTGCCCAGAGAGTTCGCTGAGTGCGGCCGCAAGAAAACCCTCGAATCCCGACACCCCGGTTGGCTTTAGTCCGTAGATCTGCTTCCAGAGCAGTTCCTGCGCATCCGCTAAGTCCATTGTCGCGCCCAAACGGCCAGCAACAAGCGTCGCATGGAATCCAGTTCTGTGCCAGTGCATTCGGGCGGTGACAAATCTAGTGCAAGCTCCTGCCGAATGGTCTGCGGGAGCCGTTTAGCGTTCCTCTTGAAAGTGCCCGTGGGTTCGAGAAAGCCCTGCAGGGGCGGCGGACTACTCGTCATGAAGCGTCGCGAGCCACTCCGCAGAAGAGGTGAACGTGCGGGGTTCGGGAGAGTCGGCCCTGTCCCTGACACCGTCGCCAATGAGCACAGCCCATCGGACTTCCTGCATGGTAGCTACAGTCCACGCGTACAGGTGCTCTAGCCGATCGAGCTCGCGGAACACGTCGTGCGACGACGAAGTACGCAAATCGGCGAAAGCGTCCCGCAACTGCTGGAGTTCTTCAAGGCGATGCTTGAAGTAGCGTTCCCCCTGCTCCATAGCCTGGACGCCTTCGCTATCGGGATCGACGGGCGATTTGGGATCATGCTCTTTCATGGCTTCAGACAGTACGCTGCCTGCCCGATCAACCACAGGGAGAAGACTGTCGTGCCCCTCGCGGAGTCCCTGCGCCTGGGCATCGAGCAGTTCGGCAGAGACAGGCATACCGAGGTCGGGACCCGACACGAGCGCGGGTAGCGCGCGGCTGATGTCACGTATGGTGTTCGATTGAGCCAGCATTCAAAAGCCCCTCAGGGGACGATTCCAGCAGACACCCACAATAAACCGGATTCGCGCCGGATTCGCGTTCTTGATGGCGAGGAGCGTCGCCTGCGCGAGAAGTTCCTTGGAAAGGCTCACGAAGCGACTTCGGCTTCGTCGGCTCCCCGTATGAGGACGTACGGCCACAGGCGACCGTCGGTCGCCTTCCAGACGACATCACGCGCCATGCTCTTCAGCTGACTCATGGAGTCCGGGTCGAAAGCGTTGGTCTCGACCACGGCCCAAATCCATACGGCGGGATCGTCGGTGGCATCCAGCCCGTCCTCGACAACCCAAGATTGCACGGGAGTCGGCAGGTCTTCGAGTCCCTCAAGCTCGGATCGGATTTTGGCGGTGTCAGCGATCATGGTGCTAGCTTACGCCTCGGATAGCATGCATTCTAGGCACCTCCCTTCGCCGCCCATGGCCGTTGCTCTCCCAGTGGGTGAATTGGAGCCAAGTCCCCATCGGCAACGGCACGGCCTTGAACGCCACTGCCGGTAGGCTCCCCCACATCCACACAGCCCGTAGTTGTCCCCTCACTCGGGTTGGGCATACCATGCGCCCGTATAAAGGCAGAGCCAACCTAACCATGCGCCATGCTGCCAAATCGGACTTCGTGCCGGTCAGGATAGGCCCCACCAGCGCGCGGCAGTACATAACCGGGCTGCAAGCGCTGAACCTCATCGACCCGGAATTCGAGTCGAGCGGAGATTGGCACATGCAGGGCAGTTGGTTCGTGCCCGCCGAAGGCGTCCATCCCAGGGCCTACGAGGCGCTGCTGGCGAACAAGGCCAGGTTTGGATACGTGCTCGCCACGCCGGTGGAACTGCTCGGCGAGGATCGGCTATTCGACGCCCGCCCCTCGCTGCAGCGCCTAGGCCATCCCGAGGGCGATTCAACCGAGCCCGTATGGGCAGCCCACCACGACCGGGCCATTGTCGATGGCGCCTGGAAGTGGCTTCATCCCAACCCGTCCCTCTTTCCCGGCCCCTACTACGGCCCGGCGGTGGCCAACTGGCTTTGGACGAATGCCCAATTCGCGCATCTGCACCGGCTCGCCCGCAAGGTTGAGAGCACCCTGTCCGGGAACAGACAGAAATTGTGGGCCACATGGATGCGCGACCTGACGCCGGACGCCGAATGGGAAAGAGGCACCTACCTTAAAGGCACACGTGATCACTGAAGGCACCGCCGGGAAGGCGAGTTCCACGCCGCTGCTCGATCACTGATTCGGTTAGGTCTCCCTCAGCGCCAATGTCCCCTACGACAACAGCCTCAAGCCGACCGCAGTACCGCATGCGCACAACAGCGTCGGCCAAGACCGCAGACATTGCCCGGCCCGCTGTGAGACATTGGCCTGTCCGCAGCCGCAAAAAGGAGCGGGCCGACTTGGACATCCCGACATCAAAATCTGGAAAGCGCAGTGCAATCAAAGGCTTGAATTCATCCTAAGCCCATCTCAAGTTACTCGGAAAAAAGCGTCATCGCCTACATCTTTGTTAGCGCCCCCCTGCCAACATGGGGGCATGCCACACGACGCACTCAGCAAGACCCTGTTCGCCCTGCCGCTGGTGGTGGCCGACCTCCTGCGCCTCATCGCCCGCGCCTGGGTCCACCTGCTCGACCTCGGCTCCCTCAGGCGCATGAGCGCCGAGCACCCGTCGGCCGACCTCTCCCAGCGCGTCGGCGACCTCGCCTGGCGGGCCTGCTTCCGGGCCGGGGAGTTGGCTGACGGGTCGCGCCCTTGGCTGTTGCAGCCAATAGAGTGCCAATCCACGCACGACTCGGGGATGGGGGGACGGCAGGCAGAGTACCTCGGTCGCCATCTTCAGGCGCTGGAGAGTGACGGAACTCTGGCGAAGGAGGGCGAGGAGCCTCGGGTGCTGTCCGTGGTGGTTTACGACGGGGAGCGGCGGTGGCCCAGGCTGGCCGCCCCAGCAGGCATGCCCTCCCTCCTGCAGCCCGGCGGCTACGTGGTGCTTGACGCGGGCGCCGGGGAGTTGGAGGATTGGCCTCGTGGCAACCGGGTGTCTTCGTGGGTGCGGCTTCTGAGGGCGCGCAGCCCCGAGGAGCTGCTGGGACGCCTTGTAGATGCCATTCGGGAGTTTCCGGAGGCGCCGGACCAGGCCTTCCGGGAGGCGCTGCACACTTGGGCGCAGGCGCTACTCACGCGGATGGCGCCGGACGCGCATGCGCTGCCACCGCTGTTGGAGTTGGAGAACGGACAGGGAGAACGGGACATGACGACGCTGCTTGAAGCGAACCTGAGCAAGTGGAGGGCGGGAGTGGTCCAGGAGGGCATCGCCCAAGGCATGGAACGAGGCATGGAACGAGGCATCGAGCGCGGCGAGGCGCGGGCGCGGGCGGACCAGCGGGCGCAGCTGCGGCGCCAAGCGGGCCGCAAGTTTGGCGGCGGGGCGGCGGAGCGTCTGTCGGCGCTGATCGAGGGCGAATCGGACCCGAAGCGCCTAGCCGAGGTCTTGGACTGGATTATCGACTGCAGCACCGAGGACGAGTTTCTTGCCCACGCTGAGCGCTGGGTCAGGCCCGGAGTTTCGCGATAGCGAAACTCCAATGCGCCTTTGGTGCGCCTCGCCAAAGGCCGGTCCCTATGTGGGGCGCACTGCGTTTTCATGTCTCCTTTGACGCCGAAGACCGCCTCTACGATTGCGCACCGAACTCCTGCACAGGCTTCGGGCGGCATAGTGGGGACATACAAGCGGCAATCAATGCCAAACAAGGACACTCCACACAGATCGGTGGCGTCGATCTACCGACAGGCGGAATGGAGCGCGTAAGGAGGAAGATACGATGCGCTACGTATCCTTCATCCACCGGAGCAAGGCTGGCTATGGCGTCAGCTTCCCCGACATTCCGGGCTGCGTGGCGGTCGGGGACACAGTCGACGACGCGATTCGCCACGGAAGCGAAGTCTTGGCCTTCCACGTGGAGGGGCTTGCCGAGAATGGCGAGGCGATTCCGGAGCCACGCACAATTGAGGCCATCAAGGCCGAGGATACCAACGGGGTGACGGCATCCTAGGCGGAAGTTCAAGGATTGGTGTGAATGGTGGATCCAGGATGCCGCTCCGGGATTGCGGGCGGGTTCTCCAGTCCCTCGAAAGCCAGGTCGTTAACGAACACTTGGCGCCATAGCTGCCGGCGCTGGCCTTCATCCATGCCCGCCTCGTTGCACACGTCCTCCCATCCCGACACAACCGCTGAGACCTGCCGGTCGATGATGGCGCGGGCATCCTGCGGCGAAAGCTGGAACTTCGGTGCGGCGGCAAGGCAAAGCGAAAGCTGGCTTCGCCGCGCTTGGCCGTGGATCAGCATTCCCTGGGATGCTTCCCGCCCAACACGGGATTGGGGGCAGATGTCGTACGCGGGGGTGAGGGACAGGGCGCGTCCGTCCCAGAATGCCGCATGGTTGCGCGCGTGGTCGTCGGTGTTCCCGCAGAGGATGTTGAAGGTCATGCGCCCGAACAATTCCTTGAGGTTGCGCCGCGGCGACTGGGCGCCTTGGCGCAGGGCGTCGGCCAGCTCCTCGTAGGACGCGTATTGCGCGAACATCTCATCGAGGTTGAGCAGGGACAAGCCAGAGAGCATGGCGCGGCGCGTCCACCCTCGGTCGGTTCGTTCGCGGTCGAAGCGTTTGACGAACAGGACATCCTTGCGCATGGCCTTGACCAGCTTGACGTCGGCAACGTCAAGGCCCGCCTTTTGCGCTAAGCGCATGGCTATGTACTCGGCCTTGATCACGTTGTGTGTGTCGCTGGTGGATGAGAACTTGGCGATGTGCTTGGCGTCCTCATGGGTGATGAGTGCCTTGGGCCTCGCGCCGCCGACTGAGGCGCTGTGGAGCAGTGCGCGGTCCAGCGCCGGCGGCAGGATGATGCCCTTTTCCACAGACTCAGCCGCATTGACAAGCTGCTCAAGGGTGACTCCGGCGTCGTCTCGGGGGACATGGCGTCGCATTGATTGCTGGAAGTCCAAGGCGCCGGGGCGGTCTGACCCTGACTTGAGCAGGTAGTCTGCCTCCCGCAGGCCCTCATCCGCATTGCCGAGGGAGTGGTTAATGACGCGGCGCCCCCAAGCGTCGGGGGCGCTATCCCGTAGGGCGTTGGCAAGCAACAGCGGCGGCTCGGGTTCGATGGTTCCGGCGCGAAGGGGAAGCTCGGTGGGGTGAAGGGCTATTGCGTCGGCCCTGGCTAGGTAGTCAGGCGCGTAGGCAAAGGCCATCGGGCCTCCAGGCTCCTGCTCGACAAGCGTGCCCGCCGCGATGGGGTCGGTTCGGGAAGGTAGCCAAACCCAAACGGCGACTGGTCTTGGGTCCGCTTTTGTGGCCATGGGAACCCTCTTAGTAGTCGTGGGAAATCTCGGGTGCAGGGCGCCCGCTCCTCTTTGGAAGGAGCGTGAGCATGTCCTGCGCTTGTTTGAGGTGCACAGCCAAGCGTGGGCTGTCCGGCACGAAGAGCGGAACGCCCACCAGGGTTGCGGCCTCAAGGACGGCGCCGACCGAAACGGTTGGCGACCCGCCCTCGATCTTCCGAACCGTGCTTCGGCATACGCCCAAACGTTCAGCTAGGTTGGCCTCAGACCACTGGCGCTTCTTGCGGGCAATGCGAATCTGACTTGCCAGCATGTGCAGGGCGGCTTCCGTCACCGTGGAGTAAGTGCGTAGGTTTGCGGCTGCCATTGTCTTGGCCTTGCTAGATTGGCTTGTTCAGCAGTCATAGTAAGCTATTTTGTTTACTTTAGTAAACAGATTCGTCGAACGCACTGAACCAACGCGTTCGTCAGAACGGTAGCGCCGCGTTGCCCCGAGCTATCGGCGACATTTCCCGAATTAGGTACTCCGGCCCGCGGGAGCTACCATGGAGCCATGGATAAAGACAAAGTCGACGGCCCTGAGTGACACATGAAGCGGCTCCTGCAAACGACCATCGCCCTAGCGATGCTGGCTCTCCCGCTGGCTCCAGCCACGGCGACCGCGCAGCAAATCTGGTGGGAGCCCGGATTGATCGAGCACGTGCGGTTCCGGGGCACGCTGCGGGTCGGGGTCGGCATGTTCGAACCCTGGGTGATGTGCGACCGCAGCGGCGATCTGATCGGCTACGAGATCGACCTCGCCCGCCAGCTCGCCGAGGACCTTGGCGTACGCATCGAGTTCGTGCGCATGAATTGGCAATACGTCATCCCGGCGCTGGTTGAGGGGCGGTTCGACGTCATCATCAGCGGCCTGTCCATCACGCCGGCCCGCAGCCTGCTGGTCAACTTCTCAGTGCCCTACTCCGAATTCGGCACCGCCATCGTCGCCAACATCGGGCTCACGCCGGGTTTCGCCAGCGTTGAGGACTTCAACCGCGCCGACGTGACCTTTGCCGCCCGTCGCGGCACCACGGCGGAGGCGTTGGTCCTACGGGAGTTTCCGGAGGCGATGTTGCTGTCCTTCGACACCGACGCCGAGGTGCTGGACGCTGTGACCAGCGGGCAAGCCCATGCGACCGCTGCTGACCAAGTGATGGCAGCACGGTCGATCCACGAACATCCAAACGTGCTGCATCGTCCGATCGATACGCTGTTTGACCAGCTTCCCCAGGCGATTGCGCTGCGGCGAAGCGATGGCGATGCGCTGAACTACCTCGACAGTTGGGTCCGCCACTACCGGGTCAACGGCTGGCTTGCGGAACGGTGGCACTACTGGTTCGAGACCCGCGACTGGGAAGGCCTAGCGGCTTCGGGCTCGTCCCAGCGGGGCTGCGCAGAATCCTTCGTCGAGACGGCTACCGGCCAGTGACTTGGGCGGCGAAGAATAACCGCCCGAAAACTGGCGATCTGAAAGCAAGGCGGCACAGGTGTGCCACAATACCCGCCATCGCCCGTGCACGCGGGCCATGACCCACCGTTGGGAGCGATTATGAAGAGAGCCGTCCTCATCGTCGTCGCCGTGCTGGCGGCCGTTTACCTTGCGGCCCTGTTAGTGCCGTACGAGCCGGACGAACGCCGTCCCGGCACCAGCCTCGGCGGTCCGCTCGCCGCCGAGCAAGGCACCGACTGGTCCTTCCGCCAGCCGGGGCCCATGCAGATATTCCTCGAGACCGCCACCTGGTACGGCGTCCCGCACTCGGTGACCACCACCTCATGGATCGTGGACGGCGAACTGTACGTGCCGTGCAACGCCTGCGCGACGAAGCGCTGGCCGAAGAATGTGGCCCGGAACCCGGACGTGCGGCTCAAGGTCGGCGATGAAATCTACGAGCGGCGGGCAGTACGGATCGAGGACGATGCCGAGCGGCGGCGGCTGTTCGCGGCGCTCACCGACCGGCCGCCGCCGCCGGGACGGTGGGTGTTCCGGATGGAGGCGCGGTGACATCGCTCTCGAACCGATGCACTTGGGTGAATTGATGCTGTTGGCCGCCGGTCCAGTGGCAGGGTTCCCTCCACGAGCGCTTGGAAGGCTGGGTTGGCCTACTCGGTCTCCGCCGCGTAACGGCAACCTGAGCTTGGTGGGGATTTCGACGCCGTGCCGCTGAACGACGTCAGCCGGCAGGCCCCTTGCAAACCGCAGGTGGACCGCCGTGGGTGATGAGTCCTGTCATTGGTTGGATGGCGCACCAGGAGTGGTTCACATTGTAGTGGGGGCTTGAGTTATTCAAACTTATCCATGGTTGAATAGTTAATTCATCGGCGTCCAAAATTGGCCAATGAGAGATGATCCTTGGCATTACGAGCGACCTGAATAAACGAAGAGCATTCTCACCCTACTGAACGATGGGCTCGCGCATGCGCTTACCCTGTTCGGGCCTCGCGGCTCTTCAATCGACCCCCCGCCGAACCTGCTGCTCTATCTGGATGATTTGATTGGCCGGGCCTCACGCAGGACCCGCAACACCATTCTGCTGTTCGAAGCCAGGAAACGGCTTGACGGCCGCTCAGTGGGATTCGGCCACGGCGCAGGTGCCGCACACCCCCTTGATCTCGACGACAGCGTCATCCGCCCGGAATCCGTGTTTGTCGGCGATCTCCGACAGCAATGCCCCAACCCCCGTCGACTCGACTTCGTCCACATGGCCGCAGGAGGAGCACAGCAGGAACTGGCTTTCGTGGGGACGGTCGGGATGGTCGCACGGCAAATAGGCCTGGGCGGATTGCAGCCGGTGCACGAGGCCGTTGCGCATGAGGAAATCGAGATGCCGGTAAACGCTCAGTGGCGCGATCTTGCGCCCCTGGCGCTGCTCCAGCAGCGCGATGAGTTCGTAGGCGGAAAGTGACCGGTCGCCGCTGGCCAGCATTTCCGCATAGACCGCCAATCGGGCCGGGGTCAGCCGCTCTCCCCGCTCCGCGCAGCGGGTTTCGGCGAGCTTTCGCCACTTTGCCGCAAGTGGTGCCGATTTCGCCGATTGTTTACCCATTTGAGACTCCTTGCGAAGCCCACGGTTCAGAGCCGACGTTAGCAATCAACGCTCATCGGCTTCAACCAGGACGCTGCGGAGACTACGTTTACCACGTTGCTGCGACCAATGCCAAAGGTGGGCTAAGCACAGCAGCACCCCACCGGTCACGGTGATCGGCTCCTCGTACGCGGACACCGCCTCGACGAACGCCGCCAGCAGCAACAGGCTGAGGCCGATCAACGCCGCACCAACGAAGGGCCGGTTGCCCTCCACGGACAGTGACTTCCAGACCACCCGGAGACTCACGGGAACCGCGGCGGCGGCTAGGATGCGATGCAGCACCTCGCTTTCGGCGGCTAGGGCGGCCAACGGCATCAGCGTAACGAGCAGGGGCAGAGCGAGACAATGGAGCAGGCACAGCGTTGAGAGCCCCGCCGCGTACAGGTCAAGACGGGCATTCGTGGGCTGCGCCGAGCTAAGTGGGCTTTGGGATCGATTCATGGCACTCATTCATTGATATGTTATAACGCGCTTGCCCTCCCCTCAACGCTCCGTTCACAAGCTTCCGTTCACAAGCTCCGTTCACAAGCCTCCGTTCACAAGCCCTGAATCGTGGGCGTGTTTGGTGTCCGTCGCTGCTCTTCCACTAGCATCGCCTCGCGCCCGCTCGGTCAACGGCAGGTTCGGCAATCCAGTGTGACAGGCCCTACGTATAATCGGCTTTTTTTCGAGGTGGGAACATTGGCATGGAACTGAACGGCAAGTCGGCCGTCGTGACGGGCGGCGGCAACGGCATCGGCCGGGCGCTCTGCTTGGCCCTCGCCGGCGAGGGCGTCAATGTGGCGGTCGCGGACATCGACTCGGCGGCGGCACAGGCCGTGGCGGAGGAAGCGAAGGGTGTTGGCGTCAAAGCCATCGGCGTCGGTGCGGACGTAACCAGCGAGGCCAGCGTGAACGCACTGGCCGACGCGGCTTGGGATGCATTCGAAGCCGTTGACATCTTGGTCAACAACGCCGGCGTCATACACCCGACCGGGCCCCTTGCCGCAACCAGCGCAGCCGACTTCGACTGGGTGTTCGCGGTCAACGTGCGCGGCGTGATGAACGGCATCCGCGCCTTCGTCCCCCGCTTCATTGCCTCCGGCCGCGAATGCCGGGTGGTCAACACCGCGTCCGAACACGCCTTGGGCGTGCCCCACGTCGGCGCCGGGCTGTACACGGCCTCCAAGCACGCCCTGCTCGGGCTGTCCGACGTGCTGCGCCGGGAAGTGCCGGAGCGCGTCATGGTCAGCGTGCTCTGTCCGGGGATCGTCGCCTCCACGCTGTGGCGCGCCACGGAGCGCCGTCCAGCCGCCTTCGGTGGCTCGGCCCCGGCACCGGAGGCGGCCGGCGCCTTCATGGACCAGATCGGCATGCCGGCCGAAGAGGTCGCGGCGCGCGCCATGAAGGGCATCCGGATGGGTGAGTTCCACATCCTGACCCATCCCCACGTGGTCGGCATCGCCCAAGCGCGTTGGACTGAGCTTGAGAA
Source organism: uncultured Pseudomonadales bacterium (assembly GCA_964598305.1). GTDB lineage: Bacteria > Pseudomonadota > Gammaproteobacteria > Pseudomonadales > Azotimanducaceae > Azophilus. The sequence goes on from CAZRBP010000001.1 coordinate 38,902, forward strand.
GGCGTTCGCTGCCCAGGCGCCGCGCCGGGAGGGGGACGCCAAGTACGACCTCGAACCGATCATGCGCCAGTTCATGGGGCAAACGGCCGCCCAGCAAGGCGAGGGATCATGATCAACGTGCCCGTGTGCATCATCGGATGCGGCCCGATTGGCCTCACTGGCGCCTTGCTGCTTTCGAGGTTTGGCATCAATTCCCTGCTGATTGAGCGGCGCAGCGAGGTCAACACCCACCCGCGCTCCCGCTTCGTGGACACCAACACCATGGAGTTGATGCGCTTCCTGGGCCTGGAAAAGGCGGTGGAGGAGACCGGGCTCGGACCGGACTGGACCGAGCGCAATCGCTGGTTCAGCGCCTTGACCGGGCAGCAGATCGCGGCGATCCCCAGCCCCACGTTCCACACGGTGCCGCGCAGCACCAGCCCCACCATGCCGGTGATGACCTGCCAGGACTACGTCGAGAACATCCTGCTCGCCGAAGCCCGCGGGGACGAGCGCATCGAGCTTCGCTACCGCACTGAAGCGGTCGAGGTGAACCAGGACGAGAATGGCACCACGGTGGTCATCCGGGATCTGGCCTCCGGGGAGAAAAGCACCGTTCGCGCCGACTACACGGTGGGCACGGATGGCCCCCACAGCTTCGCACGCGAGGCCATCGGGAGCGCGCTTGAGACCGCACCGCTGGCCACCTTCATGCAGGACGTCATCTTCGATGCCGACCTGTCCAAGTACGTCGAAGGGCGCAAGGGCGGGTTGCTGTACAACGCCACCCTTAGCGGCATGCTGGTGTTTCAGCCGCTCAACGGCATCACGCGCTGGCGCTGCCAGATCCCCAACGCGGAAAACGAGCCGCTGACGGAAGCGGAGACGGTGCGCCGCATCCGGGAAGCTGTCGGCACCGAGGATGAAGTGCCCATCCGCATCACCAGCACCGGCATGTGGCGGCCGACGCCGGGGTGCGTGGACGCCCTAAGCCGCGGCCGAGTGTTCCTGGCCGGGGACGCGGCGCACATCTCGGTGCCCACAGGCGGCATGGGCAACAACATCGGCTTCGCCGGAATCCGCAATCTGACTTGGAAGCTCGCCTACGTGCTGAAGGGGCTGGCGCCGCCCGAGATTCTCGACACCTACCACACCGAGCACCGGCCCATCGCCTTGGAGCGCATCGCCGTGGGGGTCAAAACCACGGAGTGCATGGCGCAGATTTTCATGGCGTTCTACGCCGGCAAGGACACCTCCGATGCCGTTCGGGACACCCAGCAATACGGCGACTACGACGGGGTGCTGCTCGGCTTCGAGATGGCCTCGCCGCTGATCGCGAAGAACCCGGAGCCGCCGCCAGCGGTCGGGAACCCCACCATCGACTTCGTGCCAGCGGTACGCGCGGGCCGCCGCGCCCCACACCTTTGGGTTGATGAACGGCAAAACCAATCCGTTCTGGATTGGTTCGGCACGGAGTACGTGCTCATCGGCGGCGCTTCCGTTGCCGCCGAGCGCTGGTGCGAAGCGGTGCGGCAAACAGCGGACCGCACCGGCTTCCCGCTGCGTTGGCGGCAGTTGCCGGAACCCGAGGCCGCGCCCTACGAGCCGTTCGGCCTAGTACTGGTCCGCCCGGACGGCATCATCGCCGACTGCTGGAACGATGCCGGCGTCGGCGACCAAGAGGTCGAAGCACGGCTGCGCAGGCAACTGCCCTCGCCCTGAACCAAGGGAATCCCTGCGAGGGCGAGTCGCCCTCGCTCCGAGCGTGATCCCCGGAGGGCGGCCCGCTCGCTCCGGGCGTGATCCCCAGAGCGAGGGCGGCCCCCTTGCTCCGAGCGTGATCCCCAGAGCGAGGGCGGCCCGCTCGCTCCGAGCGTGATCCCCGGAGCGAGGGCGGCCCCCTTGCTCCGGGCGTGATCCCCAGAGCGAGGGCGGCCCGCTCGCTCCGAGCGTGATCCCCGGAGCGAGGGCGGCCCCCTTGCTCCGAGCGTGATCCCCAGAGCGAGGGCGGCTCGCTCGCTCCGAGCGTGATCCCCGGAGCGAGGGCGACTCGCCCTCGAACTGATCCTCGAATCCGCCAGCGTGTACCCTATGCCGTCCGCTGAGATGATTCGACTTCCGGCTTTGACTCAATACACCCACCTCCTCTTCGACCACGACGGCGTCCTTGTGGATACCGAGCCGTTGTACTACGAAGCAACGCGGCAGTGCATTGCGCATCTCGGCGTGGAACTGGCCTTGGACCACTACCTTATGCTGATGGTGGATGGAGCGAGCCCGTGGGAGCTGGCGCGGCCACTCGGAGCCACGGACGGGGACATCGACCACTGGCGCGCCAAGCGCAACGTCCTGTACCAAGAGTTGCTGGTTTCGGAGCCGATCGAGATCGAGGGCGTGGAGGAAGTGCTCGCCAAGCTCCGCAAACGCTTCCGCATCGCCATCGTCACCACCGCGAAGCCCGAGGACTTCGCCCTCATTCACCGCCACCGCAACATCGTGCCGTTCACCGACTTCGTGCTGACGCGGGAGGCCTACCAACGCAGCAAGCCGCACCCGGACCCCTACCTCGCGGCGCTGGCGCGCTACGGCATCGGCCCGAACCAAGCCTTGGCCGTGGAGGACTCCCAGCGCGGCCTGCGCGCCGCCGTGGCTGCGGAGTTGGACTGCGCCGTGGTCCACCATCCATTCACCGCTACGCAGGACTTCTCACTGGCAACCTACCGCTTCGGGAGTCTTCTCGAGTTAGCGGAGGAGCTTCTTGGGTAGCTGTAGCGATGGTGACAGTGGGCAATGCAATCGAGGCGTCGAGTTCGAGGGCAATCAACCCTCAGGGTCCGCCAGTGATTCAGCGCACCGCCCAGGTCAGCAGTGCGTCCTGGATTCTTGACCCCGTTTCTTGAGTGAGTGTGGCTTAGGCCGCCCAGCCCCGCTATGCTCTCGCACCGGACAATCGCCCCGAGGAGTGCAGAGTGAGCAATGACCCCTATCTTCTGATCACCGCCGACACCCACGCCGGGGGCAGCCACGCGCAATACCGCGAGTATCTGGACCCCGGCTACCGGGAGCGCTTCGACGACTGGCGGGGCGGCTACCGCAATCCCTCCCAGGAGCATTACGGCAAGAAGAAGATGCGCAACTGGGACTACGAGATCCGCACCCAGGACCAAAACAGCCAGGGCGTGGTCGGCGAGGTGGTGTTCCCCAACACGGTGCCGCCGTTCTACACCAAGAGCGTGGTCACCGCCCAGCCGCCGACGGCGGACCGCTTTGAACTGGCCCTGGCCGGCATCCGCGCCCACAACCGCTGGCTGAAGGACTTCTGCGCGGAGGACCCGGACCGCCGCGCCGGCATCGGCCTGATCCTGCCGAACGACCTGGACGAGGCCATCAAGGACATCGAGTTCATTGCCGAGGCGGGGCTGCGCGGCGGCGTGCTGCTGCCGCTCATCCCACCCGACTGCACTTGGCTGAAGCCGCTCTACGACCCGGCTTGGGATCGGGTGCTGGCTGCGATCCAGGACCACGACCTAGTCATCAACCAGCATTCCGGGCAGGGTTCGCCGGACTACGGCGCCGGGCCGGTGCCGGAGGCGCTTTGGATCTCGGAAGTCACCTTCTACTGCCAAGCCGGCTGGCGGCACCTGTTGATGAGCGGCGCCTATGAGAAGTTCCCCAAGCTCAAGTACATCCTCACCGAGTCCGGCTGCGCTTGGGTGGGGCCGGCGCTGCAGCAGCTCGACCGCATCCACATGGGCTTCAAGGCGGGCGCCATCGGCGAGATGGACTACGGCGGCATGGAGTGGGTGCTGAAGGACCGCCCCAGCGAGTATGCGGCGCGCAACTGCTACTACGGCGCGAGCTTCCCCAGCAACGCCGACCTGGAGGGCATCGACGCCGTTGGCGAGGACCGGGTGCTCTGGGGCAACGACTACCCCCACTTCGAGGGCACCTTTCCCTACAACCTGGAGTCCCTGCGCCTGACGTTCGGCGATCTGCCGGACGGGCGCCGCCGCAAGATCCTCGGCCTCAACGCGGCCGAACTCTACAACTTCGACGTGGAGAAGCTAGCGCCCCTTGCCCAAGAACACGGGCCGACGCCGGAGCAGGTGGAGACTCCGCTGCCCAGGGAGCAGATCCCCACCGATTCGATGTGCTACCTGTTCACCAACGCCCTGTACGGAGCCTAGCCGTGGCCATGCCGAGCGGCATCGGGATCATCGACACGATGATCGGCTTCCCGGCCGAGGACTTCAAGCAGTACGACTTCATCCGCGAGCAGTTGAAGGACGGCTCCCAGGACTTTGACTTTCCCGTGGAGTACATGTTCAAGCACGTCCCCAAGTCGCTCTACGGCGCCCCGGACCCCATCGCCATCACGCTGCACGAGATGGACCGCTTCGGCATCGAGGTCGGCGTGGTCGGGGTCGGCAACGAAGTGAGCCGCCACGCCCTCAAGCAGCATCCCGACCGCTTCGTCGGGCAAGGATTCGTGGACCCGAACCGCGGCATGGAGGGCATCCGCGACATGGTGCGCGAGCACGAGGAGCTGGGCGTGCGTTCCTTCACCGCCTTCAACGCCGGCTACAACCCGCAAGTGGGCATCGCCGACCCGCTAATGTACCCCATCTACGCCAAGTGCGTGGAGCTTGGAACGCCCATCTTCTCCTGCGCCGGCGTGCCGGGGCCGCGCTTTCCGATGTGGCCCCAGGAGGTGCGCCTGATCGACCAGGTGATGTACGACTTCCCGGAGCTGGTGTTCGTCACCCGCCACGGCTGCGAGCCGTGGGAGGACCTCGCGGTCAAGCTCATGCTCAAGTGGCCGAACCTGTACTACTCCACCACCGCCTTCGCGCCAAAGTACTACCCCCAGGCCATCATCGACTACGCCAACACCCGCGGCGCCGACAAGATCATCTACGGCGGCTACTTCCCGATGGGCCTCTCCCTGGAACGCATCATGACCGACATGCCCAGTCTGCCGCTGAAGGACGAGGTGTGGCCGAAATTCCTGCGCGACAACGCCAAAAAGGTCCTGAACCTCGGCTAACGGGTAAGATTCCCTTGGATTAACTCGAGGGCGGGACGCCCTTATCTCCAGCAATCGCCAACCACCACAAGGAGCACACTCATGCTGACCCTGCACTTCGCCCCCAACTCACGCGCCGGCCGCATCGTCTGGCTGCTCGAGGAGTTGGGCCTGGACTACGAGCTCAACCGCATGGACTTTCATCCCAAGGACTTGAAGTCCAACGATCACCGCGCCCGGCATCCCCTGGGCCGTGTGCCGGTGCTCGATGACGGCGACGTGCGCATCTACGAGTCGGGCGCCATCGTTGAGTACATCGTCGCCCGGCACACGGACGGCGCTTTGAAGCCGGCCATCGATTCACCGCTGTTTCCCGCCTACCTGCAGTGGTTCCACTACTGCGAGGGCATGGTGATGCCGCCGGTGAACACCATCGTGGTGCAAACCATCCTGCTGCCCCCGGAGCGCCAGAACAAGGAGGCCTTGGGGCAGGCCCAGCGCTTGCTGACCAAGGCGCTGGCACCGGTCGATGAGCAACTTGAGGGCAAGGACTACCTGATCGGCGACTTCTCCGCCGCCGACATCATGCTCGGCCACGCCTGCTTCATGAGCCGGCGCTTGGGCTGCGTCACCGATGAGATGACCCACCTGCACGCCTACGTTGAGCGCGTGGAGGCCCGGCCCGCCTTCCAGAAGGCGATGAGTTCCTAGCTGGCTAGGGGCTCAACCGATAGGTAACCCGCGCCGCGGCCACTTCCTCGCCGTCCGCGTTGCGCACGGAGACATCGCCGACCGAGACCGAACCACCGCGGCGACGCACCTTGGCTTCGGCAATGAGGTCCGTGTCCACGGCCAGCCTGAGGAAGTGGACCGTGAAGTCCACGGTGGCGCCCCAAGCGCCTTCCGTGATTGCGGGATGGGACCAGAAAGCTGCGGTCGCGGCGATGTCGATCAAAGCGCTGATGGCCCCGCCATGTATGCGGGCCGTGCCCAGCGCTTCCCGGTACGGCAGCCGAATGGTGGCCTCATCCTGGGCGCTGTGCGTCAATTCCACGCCCAGCAGGGAGGCGAAGCCGTCGTTGGCGACGGCCTGCGCGTAGTCGAAGGCCAAGGCTAGCCGTCCAGCGCGGCGTTCCAAGCCGCAACGCGGTCCTCGAAGGCGTCGAGCAGGGCATCGACCTCGCCGACAATCTCGATGCCGTCAATCGAATCGCCTTGTTGGATGCCGTCCACGACCGCCTGGTCGTCGCCATCAAGCACCTCGCCAAAGATGGTATGGGCGTCGTCCAGCCACGCGGTCGGCACATGGGTGATGAAGAACTGCGAGCCGTTGGTGCCCGGACCGGCGTTGGCCATCGACAGCCGGCCCGGGCGGTCGTGGCGCAACTCGTCGCTGAATTCGTCCTCAAACTGATAGCCCGGCCCGCCCCGGCCCGAACCCTGGGGGCAGCCGCCCTGGATCATGAACTGGTCGATCACGCGATGGAACCTAAGCCCGTCGTAAAACCCCCGGCGGCTGAGGTTGGCGAAGTTGGCGACCGTCACCGGCGCCTGTTCGGGAAACAACTGCAGCCGGATGGCCCCCTTGCTGGTGGCGATGGTGGCTTGAATGGACATAGGCGATCCTCCCTGCGTGGCGGGTTGCAAGTGGAAGTTGGGAAAAAATGCCATCCTGCCCTTTTGGCAGCCGGAATGCGAGCGGTTCAAGCACCAAACTAATGTAATATCCTTCGTCCGCATTGCCGATGTCCAAGGAGAGGAGGCCACCGTGAGCCGCGCCCAACTGATCGAAATGGCCGAGCACAACCTCAAGTACGCTCAAACGGGAACCATTGAGCAAGCTGAGGCCATCTGCAAGGTGCCCGCCGACCACTACTATGACGAGAGCCGTTGGCGGCTGGAGATGGACCGGGTGTTCAAGCGCATGCCGTTGATGCTCGCCACCAGCGCCGAAATCCCCAATCCCGGCGACTACAAGGCCATGGACGCGGTGGATACCCCGGTGCTCATCAGCCGGGACAGCGACGGCCAGGTGCGCGCCTTCATCAACATGTGCCGCCACCGGGGCTCGCAGATCATGAAGGCCGGCACTGGCAACGCCAAGCGGTTCACCTGCCCCTACCACGCCTGGTCCTACGATCAGAGCGGCGCCCTCATCGGCGTGTACTCGGAACAGGACTTCGGCGAGGTGGACCGTTCCTGCCACAGCTTGGTGGAACTCCCAGCGGCGGAGCGGGCGGGCCTGATCTGGGTGATGATCAATCCCAACGCGAGCCTCGACATCGACACCTTCCTGTCCGGCTACGACGAAGTCCTCAACCACTTCGATTTCGCCAACTGGCACTTCTTTGAAAGCCGCACCCTCGAGGGCCCCAATTGGAAGGTCGCCTACGACGGCTACCTCGACCTCTATCACCTGCCTATCCTGCACAAGGACACTTTCGGCAGCCAGTTCCCCAACCAAGCGCTCTACTACGCTTGGGGGCCGCACCAGCGGGTCAGTTCGCCGGACCCGTCGCTGGGTGAATACGAGAATCTCTCAGACGCCAGCGACGCCCACCTGATGGCCGGGGTCTGGACCATATTCCCGCACGTCTCCATCGCCGGCTTCGACGGCGGCGGCCGGGGGGTGATGATCTCCCAGCTCTTCCCCGGCGAGACGCCGCTGACCTCCTACACCGTGCAGAACTACCTGATGGAGAAGCCGCCGGCGGACGAGGAGACGGCCCAAGCCGCCCATGAGCAGTTCAAGTTCCTCGAATACGTGGTGCAGGAGGAGGACTACGCCACCGGCCTGCGCCAGCAGAAAGCGCTGCTGACCGGCGCCATGCCCTACGTCCAGTTCGGCCGCAACGAGGGCGGTGGGCAGCGTTTCCACGCTTGGGTAGATCGGCTGCTCGAAACCGACGACCAAGCCCTGCCTGCCCTATTTCAGAACGGCCACGCAAACAACGGAGCCCGCCAATGAACACACTGAAAACGGCCTTCATGCTCGTCATCGCCACCTCCTTGGCGGCCTGCAGTGCACCGGAGGAGCAGCCGGAAGCGCCGGCGACGGAGGAAGCCGCCATGCAAGAGGCGGTGCCTGCGGTGATCGAATCCAACCCCAACCGCAACCCCTATTTCGGGGATCTGCACGTGCACACCACCTATTCGTTCGATGCGTTCCTGTTCGGCACCCGGGCCACCCCCGATGACGCCTACGCCTTCGCCAAGGGCGGTGCGTTGACTCACGCAGACGGCTTCGAAATGAAGATGAAAAAACCCTTGGACTTCCAAGCGGTGACCGATCACGCCACCTACTTGGGCATGCTGCCGGAAATGTTTGACGAGACCACCAAGGCAGGCCAGCATTCGATTGCCGCCGACCTGCGCAATGCCGAGACGCCGGCGGAGATCGGCGAGGCCTTCGAGTCCGTTCTGCCGCGCATCGGCGGCACCTTGGAAGAGCCCGACGATTTGCTGGACCTGAACGTGGTCAGCGGCGCCTGGAGCAAGATCATCGAGTCCGCCGAACGCAACAACGAGCCCGGCGAGTTCACCGCTTTCATCGGCTACGAGTACACCACCTCCGGCCCCGAGTTCGAGAACCTGCACCGCAACGTCATCTTCCCCGGCTCCGACGCACCGGACATCCCGTTCAGCCGCCTGGACTCCACGAACCCGGAAGACCTCTGGGATTGGATGGACGACCTGCGCAACCAAGGCATGGACGCATTGGCCATTCCGCACAATTCCAACGGCTCCAATGGCTGGATGTTCGAGAAGACCTATCAATCAGGCGAGCCGATCGACGCCGCCTACGCCGAACAGCGCATGCGCAACGAGCCGCTGGTGGAGATCACCCAAGTGAAGGGCACCTCGGATACGCACCCCATGCTGTCGCCCAACGACGAGTGGGCCGATTTCGAGATTATGCCGGTGCGGGTGGCCAGCCCCTTGGAGAGCGAGCCCCAGGGCAGCTACGTCCGTGAGGCCTGGCTGAACGGCCTGGCCATGGAGAACGCCGAGGGCTTGAACCCGTACCGCTTTGGCGTCATCGGCTCCTCGGACACCCACAACGCCGCCGGATCCTTCGAGGAGGATAACTATTGGAGCAAAACCGGACTGCTCGACTCCACGCCCCAGCTGCGCGGCTCGGTGCCCCTCGACGAGGGAATGGACGCCAACGTCTTCAACATAAGCGACTTGGACAGTGAGTCCTCCGGTGAGGAGGCCGCTGCGGACGGGTCCGCCTACTCAGACACGCCCGCCCAATACTGGGGGGCTTCCGGCTTGGCCGGGGTCTGGGCGGAGAGCAATACGCGCGCGGCCATCTACGACGCCTTCCGCCGCAAGGAGACCTTCGCCACCAGCGGCCCGCACATCCCCGTGCGCTTCTTCGCAGGCTACGGCATCGACGAGGCGCTGCTCGAAGCGGAGGACGTCATCGCCACCGCCTACGCCGCCGGTGTGCCCATGGGCGGCGACCTCCTCGCCGACGGCGAAGCCGCCCCCGGCTTCTTCGTCTGGGCCCTGCGCGACAGCGACGCCGCCCCCCTGCAACGCCTGCAAGTGGTCAAGGGCTGGGTGGAGGAAGGCCAGAACAACGAGCAGGTCTTCGACGTAGCCTGCTCCGATGGCGGCACGGTTGACCCCGAAACCCACCGATGCCCCGACAACGGCGCGGCGGTGGACTTGGCCACCTGCGCCATCAGCGACGACAAGGGCGCGGCGGAACTGTCGGCGGTCTGGCGGGATCCCACCTTCACCCCCGGCCAGCGGGCCTTCTACTACGTCCGCGTTCTGGAAAACCCGAAGTGCCGATGGTCCACTTGGGACGCCATCCGCGAGGGCGTGGCGCCGCGCGAGGACATGCACGCCACCATCCAAGACCGAGCTTGGTCGTCACCAATCTGGTACGTGCCGTAATCGAGGAGAGCGAGTGGGCGAGCCTTCGATAACATAGTGGAGGAATTCATGCGCCGAATCACCATCGCTGCCGCACTGCTGCTAGCCGGCTGCCAGCCGAGTCAAGAAGCGGCGCAGCCAGCATCATCCACCTACGATGTGGAGATTCGTTGGACCAGTTACGGCATCCCTCACGTCAAGGCCACCGACTGGGGCTCACTGGGCTATGGCTTTGCCTACGCGACCGCCACCGATGCCATCTGCGTGATTGCCCGCGACGTGCTCTTGGTCAATGGCGAGCTGTCCAAACACCATGGGCCGGACGAGGGACGCTTCGATAGCGACGTCTTCCACAAGGGCATCCTCACCGAGGACAAGGTCGCGGCGTACAACCAGGCGCAAAGCGACCGCGACCTAGCCTTCGCCGACGGCTACGTGGCGGGCTATAACCGCTATGTGCGCGACCACGCCGAGTCACTGCCCGAAAGTTGCGCGGGCGCGCCCTGGGTCGCCGAGATCGACGCCGACGACCTCACCCGGCTGACCCTTGGGGTGGGCATTCGCTACGGCTTGGGCCGTTTCCGCACGGAAATCAGCCAAGCGGCCCCGATTGAAGCATCCAGTTCGGACCAGGTGGCCAGCCAACCCACTTCGTGGCGCTTGCCGGACGGCATCGGCAGCAACGGGGTGGCCATCGGCTCCGCGTTGAGCGCTTCGGGGCGCGGCATTCTGCTGGGCAATCCCCACTACCCGTGGCACGGCTCATCCCGCTTTCACCTCATCCACACCACCCTGCCCGGCGAAGTCGACGTCATGGGCGCCAGCCTGCTCAACACCAGCCGGGTGGCCATCGGCTTCAACAAGGACGTGGCGTGGACGCACACGGTCTCGACGGCGCTGCGCTTCACCCTCTACCAACTGCAGCTCAATCCAGACAATCCGCTGCAGTACCGCTATGACGGAGCCTACCGCGACATCGAGCCCCGGGTCGTCACGGTCGAAGTGGCGACGGAAGACGGCGCGGAGGCCCGTCAGCAGACGATTTACCTCACCCACTACGGCCCCATCCTGGAGAACGACCTGCTGCCTTGGTCCGCCAGCCACGCCTACGCCCTGCGCGACGCGGTGATCGGCAACTACGTCACCGCAGACACCTACGACGCCATGAGCAAGGCAGCCTCAACGGCGGAATTGGAAGCCGCCATCAGCCGCCAAGGGGTGTTTTGGGTGAACACCATCGCCGCCGACCGGCACGGCAACGCCTTCTACGCCGACATCAGCGGCGCGCCCAACGTGGACGCCGACTTGCTGGACGCCTGCGGCCTGTCCGTGGAGGGTGCGCCGGAACGGCTGGTCATCCTGGACGGCAGCCGCGCCGATTGCGAATGGCGCGAGGACGAGCGAAGCCGCGTTGCCGGCACCCTGCCGCCCGCGGAAATGCCGCGCCTGACCCGAGCCGACTACGTCACCAATTCCAACGACAGCTATTGGCTGAGCAACCCCGACGCGCCCTTGGAAGGCTATTCGCCCATCATCGGCCCGGAGCGAACCGCCCGCTCCTTGCGTACCCGGGCAGGCCTGCACATGGTCGCCGAACTGATCGAACGAGGCGGCGTCATCACCCCGGACGACATCCAGTACATGCTCTACAACCATCGCCACTACGGCGCCGAACTGCTGCTCGATGACGTGCTTGAAGTGTGCGGCGACCACGCCGACCTAGCCCCCGCCTGCGAAGCGCTCGCGGCTTGGGACCGAACCATGACGGTGGATGCCCGGGGCGGCCACGTGTGGCGGGAGTTCTGGAACGAAGCGCACGACATCGACGGCCTCTTGGCGGTGCCTTTCGATGCGGACGACCCAATCAACACCCCGCGTGGAGTCAACCTCGAAAGCCCCGCAGTGCGCCAGGCGGTGGCAGATGCCCTGCGCACCGCCACCACCACGCTGAGCGAGGCCAACATCCCGCTGAACGCCCGCCTCGGCGACATCCAGTACGCCCCGCGCAACGGCCGCAACATCCCGGTCCCCGGCGGCATCGGCACCGCCGGGATGTTCAGCATGATCATCACCAGCCTAGATCCGGAGAAGGGCTACACGCCCATCATCCACGGCAACAGCTACATCCAAGTCATCAGTTGGGATGAGGATGGCAACCTCGATCCGCGGGCGATGCTGACCTATTCCCAATCACCGGAGCCGGACTCGCCCCACTACAGCGACCTAACGGAAATCTACGCCCAAGGCGGCTGGGTCCGCCTACCCTTCACCGACGCGGAGATCGAGGCCGACCCGAACCTGAGAACCCTGCACTTGACGGAGTGAGTTCAAAGAGGAAGCTTCCAGATGTCAGTCGCCTGCTTGGCCATCCATTGCTGGTGCGCACGGACTTTCTCGACGGTCCACGAATCGAACTCGTCCGCCACTCGGCGAGTGATGGCGAACTCGCTTTGGCAGTATGCCTCACGCTTTTCGCCGTAGGAAGCATTGCCCAACTCCCGGTTCAGCGCGGTCTCCAATAGCGTCTGGTTGCCTAGGCGGTGCATGAATTCATCGCGCTGCCGTTCATCGAACTGCTCCCAGCCTTCGTCAGGGTGCCCGGGCAAAACGTGTTCAATGTTGTAGGTGTCACTCTCGAAATCGAAGTCCTGGCCGGACAGTTTTCGCTCCAGCCGCAACAAAATGTATCGGACCACCCTCCGGTTGCGGCGGACGTTTAACGCCTTTTCGGCGAAGGCGGTGCGAAAGGGGCTGTTTCCTGGGTAAACCGGTCGCAGGGCTTCAATCGCGGCCGAAGGCTCGCCGATTTCCCCGCTTGAGATGCGGCAGGCGATTCGGTTGTACACCCCTTCCTGCTCGTTGCTCTGACGTCGGCAAATCAGATTGTAGCGGAAGGAGACGACGGCAATGGCCTTGAGAAAGCGGCCAAACCCGGCACGGTCATTTTCCGTAAATCGATCAAAAGCGGCCAACAACACCGCAAATGGCTGACGCACACCGAACATGCCTAGCTGCTGCAGACTGTTGCGTTCCGCAACTTCCCAACTTCCCTCCTCGGGATTGCGCAGCTGGGCGTACACCCGAGCCTGCCGGTCGAGATCTCGAACCAAATCGAACGCCGCGGCCCTGCCGGTCACGGTGCCTCGTATGGTCTTGAAAAGCTCCGTCTTGCGCACTAAGGGATTGCGGCTGTTCCAGAAGGTGCGCAGGAATTCCGGGAAGCTCTCGCCGCCCAGCAGTCCAATGATGCCCTCCCAGCGGCTCTCCAAGGCCGTGATTTCGGATTCATGGGCACCATCCCGAGCAACCACTGAGAACAGAAAGTTCTTCAGCAGGTCAGTTGCGGACAAGCGCACGCCGCGCGCATTGAGCGTCTCGAAGACAGTGAAGGCGTTCAATTCATCGGTGACCGTGATGACCGTGAACAGCAGCTTGTCCACCACTTCATCCACAAATCGGGCCACTGCGGTTCCATCGTCGGCGACGTGGGATTGCATGCGCTCCGCAAACCAAAGAAATGCTCGGCGCATCAAGCGTTCAGAAGCGTTCAAGCCTCGACTAGGCAACGGTTCGAGCGGTACCAGATAGCTCTGATAGTAGAGGTCGTTGTGACGATTGAGCGTTAGCTTGGAGCGTGGCACCAAGGTGACCGGGTCCAAATAGCCGATGTAGCTGCCGCGCAGCTGCTCGGCGCGCCGGTTTTCCGGGTCCTGCTCGCTATCCGAATTGGCCATGCCCCTCAGTTGCGATATGGCTGCCAGCACCAGAAGGCTCAATGTCGTCATGCGCTGCTGGCCATCGATGATCTCGAAGTCCTTGTTGTCGGCCGACTGAAGGACCAAGTAGCCCATGTAGTGGGCCGACTCTGAGTCTTCGGCGGTCAACGCCACGATGTCCTGCCATAGGTCATCCCACTCATCCGGTCCCCAAGAGTAGTCACGCTGGAATGCCGGCACCCGATAGCTCAAGCCGTTGCCCATGAGCTGGCGAAAAGTGCTGTTGGCCGTGTTGAAGTTCATGTTGGCGCTCCAGATCTCAGCCCTGCCCTTCCCAGTACGGCGCCCGCAGCTTGCGTTTGTTGATCTTGCCCATGGTGTTGCGGCCTAGGGTGTCCACCCAGTCGAAGGTGCGCGGGCACTTGTAGTGGGATAGGCGCTCGCGGCACCAAGCAATGACCACTTCGCCGGAAGGGGCGTTTTGCGGGTCATGGGGGATGGCCAGGGCCTTGAGCTCCTCGCCCATTTCCGGGTGGGGGATGCCGATGCAGGCCACGTCGAGGATGGCCTCGTGCTCGATCAGCACCTGCTCGGCTTCCGCCGGGTAGATGTTGACGCCGCCGGACACCACCATGTCGCTGAAGCGGTCGGTGATGTAAACGTAGCCGTCCTCGTCCATGTAGGCGATTTCGCCCAAGGTGAACACGCCCGGGGCGATGTGCGCGGCCGCGGACTTCTCCGGGTCGTTGTGGTAGATGACGCCCCGTCCAGTGGTGTCCTTGAAGAACAGGCGCCCCTCCGTGTTGGGCGGTAACGGGTTGTCGTCGTCGTCCAGAATCATCGCTTCGAAGGGCGGCACCGCCTTGCCCACCGAGCCCGGATGCTCCAGCCACTCCTCGGAGGTGATGACGCAGGTGCTGCCCACCTCGCTGGCGCCGTAAGCGTCCACGAACACCGGCCCCCACCACTCGATCATCGCCCGCTTCACGTCCACTGGGCACTTGGCGCCGGTATGCGCGACGCGAATCAGGGAAGTGCTGTCGTAGCGGGCCTTGACGTCATCCGGCAAGGCCAGCAGGCGCACGAAGTGGGTGGGCACCATGACCGTGTTGCCGATCCGGTGCTCAGCTATCGCCTTGAGCGTCTTCTCCGCATCGAATCGGCCCAGGATGACGCAGGGCACGCCGGCGGCTAGGGAACGGGCGCCGGACAACGGGCCAGTGTGGTACATGGGGCCGACCACCAGATGGGTGCCGGCGTCCGCCACCGGAGCGGCGGCCAAGTTGGCGATGTGCTCGGCGACGGTGTCGCCGCCGGCGAACATGGTGGGGGGCAACTCCGTGCCCTTGGGCCGTCCGGTGGTGCCGGAGGTGTAGAGCAGGTTCGGCCGCGGCGGCAAATCCCCCGGCGGTTCGTCGGCGGACTGCGCGGCCAGCCAGGCATCCCAGGGCGTCACGCCCTCCTCTTCGCACCAGCCAATGACTCTGGTGACCTCGCTGGCTGCGGCGGCGGCAACGCCCCGTTCAGCGGTCTCGGGGCCGACAAACAGCACGCGGGCTCCGGAATCGCTCAAAATGTAGGCCACTTCGTCGGCGGTGAGGTGGAAGTTGACCGGCACCACGGAGGCGCCGCCGATCAGACCGCCGAGGTTGGCCAGGGCGGTTTCGACGGCGTTCTCGGCAAAGACCGCAATACGGCGGCCCGGTCCCAAATCCACGGTCTGCAGCCCGTTGGCCACCCGATTGAGGACATCGTCGAGTTGCAGCCAGCCAAGCGCTTGACGCTCGTCGCGAACCGCCACCTCATCGGGCCGCTCCGCCCCCAATTGCCGCGCAAAAGTCGTCACCCTGCCTCCTTGTTCACGAGTTGAATTCCCCCGAAGTCCGCCACTCGGTCAGCGCGGAGTTTCGCGCCAGCGAAGCTCCAAACAAGCTTGGGCCCTCTTGGGCCAAAGTTCGCGTTGTAAAAGCTGTCGTAAATGGGAAAATACGCTGCTTAACGCGCTTAAGCCTCGGGCCTGTTTTCATAATAACAATCTGGAACTCGAAGGTTCGACATTTTCGAACGAGGCCACCTTGAGCGCCTTCACGTGCATTGACGGGAGAACACCTTGAGCAGCGAAATCACCGACGACATCCTGCTGGACATCCACCGGCGCATGGTGCGCATCCGCACCTTCGAGGAGCGGGCCGGCAAAATGATGGAGGACGGCAAGATTCCCGGCGCCCTGCACCTGTACGTGGGCCAGGAGGCCATCGCCAGCGCCGTGATGGTGCACCTCTCCAATGAGGACTACATCACCGGCACCCACCGTGGGCACGGCCACCTGATCGCCAAGGGCGGTGAATTCACCTACATGTTCGCCGAGCTCTACGGCAAGGCCACCGGCTACTGCAAGGGCAAGGGCGGCAGCATGCACATCTCCAACCTGGATCTCGGCATGCTCGGCGCCAACGGCATCGTCGGCGGCGGACCGCCCATCGCCATGGGCGCGGCCTTCTCCTGCAAGTTCCGCAAGACCAAAAACGTCTCCATCAGCTTCTTCGGCGACGGCGCCAGCAACGAGGGCGCCTTCCACGAGGCCGCCAACATGGCCGCACTCTACAAGCTGCCCTGCGTGTTCGTCTGCGAGAACAACGGCTACGGCGAGTACACGCCCCAAGCCAACCACCAGGCCATCGTCGATGTCGCCGACCGGGCGCCGGGCTACGGGATGCCGGGCGTCGTGGTGGACGGCATGGACGCCGTCGCCGTCTATGAGGCGGCCGGCGAGGCCATCGCCCGGGCCCGGGAAGGCGGCGGGCCCACCCTGCTCGAGTGCAAGACCTACCGCTACTACGACCACGTCGGGGTGCGGGGCATGGGCTTGAGCTACCGCACCGACGAGGAAGTGGAGCAATGGCGGCTCAAGGACCCCATCGTGAACTTCGAAGCGCGGCTCGCCGAACAGGGCGTGCTGTCGCCTGAAGCGGCCCAAGCCGTCCATGAGGAAGTGCTAAATGAAGTGGAGGCCGGCATCGAGTTCGCCGAAGCCAGCCCCGATCCCGACCCCGCTGCCGTCACCGAAGACGTTTACGCCTAACCCAAGGAGCCCCGCAATGGCCGAACCCCAACCCAAACCCAGGGAACTTCCCTACGTCGCCGCCATCACCGAAGGCGTACGCACGGTGATGCAGGAGCAGCCGGACGCCTTCGTGGCCGGCGAGGACGTCGCCGAAGCGGGCGGCGTTTACGGCTACTACAACGGCATCCTGAAGGAATTCGGTCCGGACCGGGTGTTTGATACGCCGATTTCCGAAGAGGGCATCGTCGGTCTCGGCGTCGGCGCCGCCGCCACCGGCTGCCGCCCGATCATCGACGTGATGTTCATGGACTTCATGGGCGAGTGCATGGACGAGATCGCCAACCAGCTCGCCAAGATGCGCTACATGTTCGGCGGGCGGGCCACGCTGCCGGTGACCATCCTCAGCATGGCTGGCGCCGGCGCCAGCCTCGCCGCCCAGCACAGCCAGAGCCTGGAGGCTTGGATCTGCCACCTACCGGGCCTGAAGGTGGTGATGGCCTGCACCCCCTACGACGCCAAGGGGCTGATCATCAGCGCCGCGCGCGACGACAATCCGGTGATCGTGGTGCTCAACAAGATGTCGCTGGCCATGATGGGGCCGGTGCCGGAGGAGTCGTACACGGTGCCCATCGGCGAAGCCAACGTGGTGCGCAGCGGCTCGAACTACACCATCATCAGCTACGGGCGTATGGTGCACGAGGCGCTCGCCGCAGCGACGCAACTCGAAAAGCTCGGCATCGATGCCGAAGTGATCGACCTGCGCAGCCTCCAGCCGCTGGACAGCGACGCCATCGTCGCCTCCGTGAAGAAGACCCACCGGGCGATGATCGTCCACGAAGCCGTGCGCTTCGGCGGCTTCGGCGGCGAGATCACCGCGCAGATCCAGGAGTTGGCGTTCGACTACCTCGACGCCCCAGTGGCGCGGGTCGGCGCGCCGTTCAGCCCGGTACCTTTCAGCCCGGTGCTCGAAGCCACCTATGTGCCCAACGCCGACCGCATCGTCGCCGAGGCCAAGCAACAGCTCGGGCTTTAGCGGCCACCTAGCGCCCTGTCCGGGTTAAGCGCCCCAGGAAACGATGAGCCTGTTCGGCGTTGTCGCCAACCCGGCCTCCGGCAAGGACGTGCGCCGCTTGGTGGCCCGCGCCTCGGTATTCGACAACCAGGAAAAACAGGCCATCGTTGAGCGGGCGCTGATTGGCGCCGAAGCCGCTGGCGCCTCTGAATTCGCCTACCTCGACGACCCCAACGGCATTGTCGCCAACGCCGTGCGTGAAAACGGCCGCCTGTGCGCCAGGCCGCTGGACACCACCCGAACCCGAACGGCGCTCGACACCATCACCGCGGCGCGAGCCTTGAAGGACATGGGCTGTGCCGTAGTCATCACCCTAGGCGGCGACGGCACCAATCGGGCCTTCGCCCTAGGCTGGCCCGACGCGCCCCTGATTCCGCTGTCCACCGGCACCAACAACGTTTTCCCGCGCCTGGCGGAGGCGACCCTGGCGGGTGCCGCCGCCGGACTGATCGCTTCCGGCCAGTTGGCATTGGGGGAGGTCGCCGCGCAGCAGAAGGCCATCCAAGTGACCGTGGACGGCGAGCGCCCCGACCTTGCGCTGATCGATGCGGTGCTGAGCCGGGAGCGCTTCGTGGGCGCCCGCGCCCTGCTCGAGCCGAAACAGCTCGACACCGCCCTGCTCACCCGCGCCGAACCGGCGGCGGTGGGCATCACCGCCATCGGTGGGCTGCTGCATCCCTTGTCGCGGGACGCCGAAGGCGGGCTGCTGCTCCGCTTCGGACCCGGCGGCGAGCGGGTGCAGGCGCCCATCGCGCCGGGGCTATACAAGACGGTTGAGGTGGCGGAGTGCCGAACGGTCGCTGCGGACGAAGCTGTTGCGGCCCGAGGACCGGGCGTGCTGGCCTTCGACGGCGAACGGGACCGTTCGCTCAAGCCCGGCCAGCCCATTGAACTGAAAGTGGACCGAACCGGGCCCTGGGTGGTGGATATCCGCCAGACCCTTGAATTGGCGGCCCGCAAAGGATTGTTTACGATGGCCCATTCCCACGCCCGGCGCCAAGCGGCAGGCTAGCAAGCACAAGTCAAGGCAAAGCAAGGAGAGCGTAAGTTGCCCAAGGAAATCTATCTGGTAAAGGTCGGCATGAACATGACCGAAGGGGTGGTGGAGGAGTGGTACATCGCCGACGGCGCCACCGTGGACAAGGGCGAGCTGCTCTACCGCCTGGAAACCGAAAAGGTCAACCTCGACGTGGATGCCGAGGCCAGCGGCATCGTCAAGCATGTGGTGGCCGAAGGCGTGACCATGAAGCCGGGCGACGTGGTCGGCTACATCTACGCTGCGGACGAAGCCATTCCCGACGTGCTGCCCCAAGCCGCAGCGGCTGCCGCGGAATCGGTGGCAGAGAGCGCCCCAACAGCCGCCGCGCCCGCACGACCAGCGGCCTCAAGCACGGCCGACGGGCGCATTCTGTCATCGCCGGCGGCGCGCCGGCTGGCCGGTGAACTGAACGTCGAAATCGCCACCTTGAACGGCAGCGGACCCAGCGGGCGCATCGTCGAGGCGGACGTCCAGGCTGCCGCCGATGCCACCCGTCCCGCGGCACCCTCGCCGTCCTCACCCATGGCGCGCAAGCTGGCCCGGGAACTCGGCGTCGATCTGGCCCTGGTGCGCGGCACCGGTCCCGGTGGCCGAATCACCAAGGACGATGTGGAACAGGCCGCCGCCGCTCCCCCGGCACCGGCTGCAGCACCGGTCTTCGCCAGCGGCGAGGACCGCGTGGTGCCCGTGCGGGGCATGCGCAAGACCATCGCCACGCGCATGTTCGAAAGCCTGCAGTCGTCCGCCCAGCTCACCATGGACATGGACGCCAACATGGACGACGCGGTGAAGCTGCGCAGCCAGTTGGTGGATGAGTGGCAGGACGAGGGGGTGCGCCCGACCTACACCGATCTGGTGATCCGCGCCGCCGCCAAGGCGTTGGAGAAGCATCCGCTGATGAACAGCGTTTTTGGCGAGACGGAAATGACCCTGCGCGGCGACATCAACGTCGGCATGGCCGTGGCGCTGGAGGAAGGCCTGATCGTGCCGGTGGTGCGCCACGCCAACCAACTGAGCATGAAGGAACTCGCCCGCGAAAGCGGACGCCTCGCCCAAGCCGCGCGCGACGGGGCCTTGACCCCGGACGACCTCCAAGACGGCACCTTTACCGTCTCCGCCCTCGGCATGTTCGGCGTCGATGCCTTCACGCCGATCATCAACGCGCCCCAGTCCGGCATCCTGGGCGTCAACCGCCTGCGCGACGACCTGAAGTGGGTGGGCGAAACGCCGGTCAAGACCCAAGTGATGCGCCTGTCGCTGACGTGGGACCACCGCGCCCTGGACGGCGCCCCAGCCGCCCAGTTCCTAGCCGCCGTCCGCGACCTGCTCGAAGCCCCCTTCCGGCTGTTGGTTTAGGTCACTGCGTGGTCATACCGGCATCCACGGTGAACTCGGCGCCGCTGACGTAGTTGGACTCGTCCGAAGCCAAGTAGAGCACGCAGTTGGCAATGTCCTGGGGTTCGCCCATGCGGCCCATGGGCACCCGCTCCGGGGGCACCGCCTGGGGCTCTTCGAGGCCGGTGGCCTGCGCCTGCATATTGGTCCAGATGACACCGGGATGCACCGAGTTGCAGCGAATGTTGTCCGCCGCGCCCTCCACGGCGATGGACTTTGACATGATGCGCACCCCGCCCTTGGCCGCGCCGTAGGCGACGCAGGTGGCCATGCCGACCAAGCCAGCTACCGAGGAGAGGTTGATGATGGAGCCGCCGCCCGATGCGCGCATGGCCTCCATGCCGTACTTGCAGCCGAGAAAAACGCTGGTCAGATTGACCTCGATCTGCCGGTTCCAATCCGCTAGGCTCATTTCCTCGACCCGCTTGAGGACTGCGATGCCGGCGTTGTTGACCAACACGTCCAAACCGCCGTAGGCGGCGCTGGTCCGCTCCACCACGGCCTGCCACTGCGCCTCATTGGTCACGTCCTGACCGAGGGCAAGCGCGTCGCCGCCCGCCTCCTGAATGGCTGCGGCGCAGGCCGACGCCCCGGCTTCATCCACATCGGTCACCACCACCCGCGCACCCTCGCGCGCCAGCGTCACCGCCGTGGCAAAACCCAACCCCGGATTCGAAGCCGCCCCGGTCACGATGGCGGTCTTGCCTTGCACTCGTCCCATGTCCCTTCCTTGTACGCTTTACAAGCGGCGATGATAGTTCACAACTCACTTAAAGTCGCAACCAGAAGTGGCGACGGCATCCTGTCGAGGGCGAGTCGCCCTCGCTCCGACCTTCGTTCGAAGCCGTTCCGCGGAGCGAGTCGCAGCCAGAAGTGGGGTCGGCATCCTGTCGAGGGCGGGTCGCCCTTATCTGACCTTCGTTCGAAGCTGTTCCCCGGAGATAAGGGCGACCCGCCCTCGAACGATGCGCAGCATCGTCCTATCCAGAGCGTTCAAGGTCGGTCAGCGCACCGGCAAGTCCGTTTCCGCGAACATCTTTGCCCGGGCGGCGCCGGTGGGCCGGGCGACGGCTTCGGCCACCGTGCGCGGGTCCAGGTGCGGGGCAAACCACTCGATGAACTCGTGCATGAAGCGGCGCAGGAAGGTGCCGCGGCGAAAGCCGATGTGGGTGACGGAGGGTTCGAAGAGGTGCGAGGCATCGACGGTCACCAGGCCCCGGTCAACCGCCGGGTCGAAGGCCATCGAGGCGATGATGCCGGCGCCGAAGCCGAGGCGCACGTAGGTCTTGATCACGTCGGTATCGGTGGCAGTGAAGGCCACGTTCGGCTTGAAGCCCTCTGCCTGGAAGGCCCGGTCGAGTACCGAGCGGCCGGTGAAGCCAAACACATAGGTCACCAAGGGCTCCGCCGCCACGTCCGCCAAGGTCAGTTCGCGCTCCGCGCCGATCTGCGCTAACCGATGCCCCTCGGGCACGATGATGTCCCGATACCACCGGTAGCAAGGCAGCATGATGAGGTTCTTGAAGAGCTCCAAACCCTCGGTGGCAATGACGAAGTCCACCTCCCCCGCTTCGGCCAGTTCGACCAGTTGGGCGGGGGAGCCTTGGTGCATCTGCAGCGCCACCTCCGGGTAGGCGCTGCGGAACTTGCGCACCACGGGCGGCAACGCATACCGGGCTTGGGTGTGGGTGGTGGCGATGGACAGCAGGCCGGTTCGTTCGTCCCGGTATTCGTCGGCCATCAGCTTGATGCTGTCCACTTGACGCAGCACCTCGCCGGCCCGCTCCAGAATGAGCTTGCCGATGGGGGTGACATCAGCGAGCTGCTTGCCTTGGCGGGCAAAGATCTCGACGCCGAGTTCGTCTTCCAGCAAGCGAATCTGCTTGCTGATGCCGGGCTGGGCGGTGAACAGGCTTTCAGCCGTCAGGGAAACGTTCAGGCCATGCTGAGCCACTTCCCAAATGTAGCGCAGTTGCTGGAGTTTCATGGGGCCGCATTCTAAGCCCATTCATCGGCTTTTGGAATAAAGCCAATGTTCGTTATAACAAAAGGGTCTTACGGCGTGTTGGTGACCCCGCTCGGCACGTGGCCGGCGGGGATGTGCGGGGCGGCGGCTTCGCAGTGCTGGGTTTGGTCATCGAAGAACACGTCGGCGGCGAACGCCCGGAGGAACTCGGATTTGGTCATGCCGCCGAGGAACAGGGATTCATCCAAGCGGATGTTCCAGGCGCGCAGTGTGCGAATGACCCGTTCATGGGCTGGCGCCTCGCGGGCGGTGACCAGCGCGGTGCGGATGGGGCAATCCTCGTCGAACTCCTGCTGCAGGTCATGCAGCGCCTTCAGAAACGACTTGAACGGCCCGCCCGGCAGCGGCTTGCCGGCCTCTGCGGCCTCCGCCGCGCTGAAGGCTTCGAGCCCTTGCGCTTGGTAGATTTGCTCGGCCTCATCGGAAAAGAGCACCGCGTCGCCGTCGAAGGCCAGGCGCAGTTGGTCCGTGCCCGACCGCTCGCGCCCGCTGCTGCCTAGCAGCAAGTTGGCCGCCGCCACGCCCTGCTCCAAGGCTTGGCGAACGTCCGCGCCGTGGGTGCTGAGAAACAGGTCGCAACCAAATGCCCGCACGTAGCGGTATGGCGTGTCGCCGCTACAGAACGCTGCCTTGGTGACATCGAGCCCATGGTGCTTGATGGAATTGAAGATGCGCAGCCCCGTATCCGCCGAGTTGCGCGACAGCAATATGATCTCAACTCTCTTTTTTTTCTTTAATTTATTGATATTGAGCAATTTTTTTACGAAGTAAAACCCCTCCCCTGGGTCTAGCGGCTTGTCTTCGTTGTCGATTTGGAAACGCCGGTAGGCCTCCAGCCCCTCCGCTTCATAAACGGCATTGCTGTCGCGGAGATCGAACAGTGCCCGGGAGGAGATGGCGACGGTCAGCAGGTCGGGCGTCATGCGTCAAGGTCAGGAATGAGTTGGCTTTCGAGCTTGGCGATCGTGTCCTTGAGCTTGAGCTTGCGCTTCTTCAACCGCTGCACCCGCATGGTGTCGTGATGGCTGGTGGAGATGAGGTGATGAATGACCTCATCGAGGTCGCGATGCTCAATGCGCAATTCCTCCAGCCACTTGGTGAGTTCGGCGCTGTCCATGGACGGCTACGCAGCCCTGCAACTGATTGCCTAGCCGCCATGATACCCTAGAGTCCTAACGACAGCCCCCGTTTAGCCGCATGATCCCCTTGATGCTCGGTTTGATTGCCGCGACCGCCTTGGTGGTGCTGTTCCGGCTGGTGTGGCTCTCGGCTCCCGTCAAAAAGAGCACCCTCATCATCACCTTGGCCACGCTGGCCTTGATAGCGGCGCTGGCGGTGCTTGCCGCCACGGGACGCCTGCATTGGCTGGCCGCGGCGGTAGCCGCCCTGCTGCCCTTCCTGCGCCGCAGCGCCGGCTTGCTGGTGCGTTTCTTTCCGATCCTCGGGCGCCTGTTCATGGCGTTCAGGCAAAAGCGCCAGGACGCAGGCGGCGCGGCGCGGCCTGCCGCCGGCGCCATGAGCCGCCAAGAGGCCCTGAGCGTTCTGGGACTTGGCGCCAATGCCACCAAGCAGGAAATCATCGACGCCCACCGGCGGCTGATGGCCAAGAACCACCCCGACAAGGGCGGCTCGACGTTCATCGCCCAGCAACTCAACGAAGCCAAGCGCGTGCTGCTGGGCTAGCTTGGAACCATGAAGCCGCGGGCTTCCTCCTCCAAGCTCAACAGCCGCCGCACCCAATTGTCCAGCAGCCTGAATTGCTCGTCTTCGACGCCAAACGCTCGGCTGACTTCCTTGAGCAGGCACTCCTCCTCCACTTCGAAGGCGCCGTCGGCGTAGCTCAGCCGAATTAAGTTCAACAAGGCAATGATGCGCGACTTGGGGGTGTTGAAAGTGGCCTCGATGCCGTCGAGCGCCAAGTACTCGGCCTCAAGCGCGGGATTGAGCTCCATCTCGCGCTTGAACTCGTCGAGCATGCCCTCCTCGTTGGGATCGAGCAGCCCGTCGGAGACCACCACGTTGTGGGCAAGCCCCAAAAGGGCTTCGCGCTGCTCAACTGATAGCGCCGACAACCACATGGCGAACCCTCAACTGCCGGCGATGATCCGCAGATTGTCGATCAGGCTGGCCACCATGATGAGAACGCACAGCCAACCCCAGCCAATAATGGCCTTCATGAACCAGCTTTGGTTGATGAAGTCCTCAATCAAATACCACATCGCTCGGCCTCCCAATGTCTATGCGCGGCAATCCGCGCCAAGATGTCCCCGACCCGGGGTGCCGCTATTTTAGTCGAATTTTCCGCCCGAGGTTCGCTCAGAGTTTCGCCGCCTCGAAGCGCCGTTGGCAGCCCGGCCCCTGTAGAATGGCGGCATGCCGATTCACTTCGCACGGTTGCCGCCAGAACTGGCCGATGCGGCGTTACGGGAGCCGCTCGTCACGCCCAACGAGCGGCTGGCGCGGGAAGCGGCGGCCGCCTGCAACCAGCGGCAGATCGACTTGGGACGCGGCGCTTGGCCAAAGCCGCGCACAATGAGCCTGCGCCGCTATTTGGGCGGCTGCTTCGACGCGGCGGCGGTGGGCGTCGAGGTGCTCTCCGCCGAGGCCGAACTGCTGCTGTGGCGTGACACGGCGGAGGCCGAGACTCTGCATTTGGCAGAACTGGCCGCTGACGCTTGGTCTCTAGCGTTAGCTTGGCGAATCGATCCGGCGTCGCCTGGGTTTGACGCCACGGCGAACGGCCGCCTCTTCCAACGCTGGGCGGCCCGGTTCAACACCCAACTCAAGGCCAACGGCTGGATCACCGAAGCCCAATTGGCAGACATGGCGGCGGCGCGGGACGATAGCCTGCACCTGCTAGCGTTTGAGCGCATCGAGCCGCAGACCGCCGCCTTTCTCGCCCGGGTTGAACGGGCGGGAGGGCATGTCCAGCACCATGCCGCCGCCGAGTCCCCTGCCCACTCGGAGCGCCGGGTCGGGCTGGAAAGCCGCGCCGAGGAGATCAGCGCCGCCGCCCAATGGGCGCGCCAGACGTTGGCTGAGGATGAGGAAGCCCGCATCGGGGTGGTCTTTCCGTACCTGACCGACGCTTATCACGCCATCGACCACGCATTCGGAGTGGAGTTCGCCGATGCGCGTGAGGCCTTCGACATCTCCGGTGGGCTGCCCTTGGCCCAGCAGCCGGTTTGGCGCTCTGCCGAAGCGCTGTTGGAGTACATGACGGAGCCAGCGGAACCAAGGCTGGAAGGACTCTTGAAGCTGCCCTTTCTGGAATCGCCCGAACTGGCCGAGTCCCTTCCTCACCCCGGCCGTCGTCGGGCTTTCGGAGATTGGGTGGCGAACTTCGACCACAGCTTAAGGCAAGCCGGTTGGGGCACCGGTGCCGGCAGCGTCCAGTTTCAGGCCCTCGAAGCCATCCTGGCCAACCTCGACCGCTACAGCCGTCTTGCCCAGCGCCCCAACATCAACGCCGCGGAGGCGCTGCACACCTTGAGGGATTTGCTCGGCACCCAGGACTTCGCGCCCGAGCGGCGGCCAGCGCCGATTCAGGTGCTCGGCTACTTGGAGACCACCGGGCTGCAGTTCAGCGATCTCTGGGTGGCGGGCCTGTCGGATGCCAACTGGCCGACCAACCCGTCGCCGAACCCGCTCATCCCGATGGAAGTGCAACGGCGCAGCGGCGTTCCCCGCATCGATCACCACAGCGAAGGCGAGTTCGCCGCGCAACGGTTGCGGCATTGGCGCAACGCCTGCCAATCCCTCACCGCCAGTTGGCCACAGGACGACACCGACGGCCCCCATGGCTGCAGCGCCTTGATCAAACCCCTTCCCGAAGCCACGGCCAGCGAGGCCATTGCGGGCTTCCGCCAACGCCGGAATCCGTGGCTGGCCGTCCCACCGCCCTTGAAAGGGGAAGCCGCCCCTGCGGACCAAGCCACCCCCGTCGAAGCGGAGATTCGCGCAGGCACCGCCCTGGTCCGCGATCAGGCGCAGTGCCCGTTCCGCGCTTGGGCCATTCACCGCTTGGGGCTGAACGCGGACAGCGCGGAGGAGCCCTTCGCCGACCCCCTGATTCGCGGCACTGTCGTTCATGAGGCCTTTTGCGCCCTCTACCGAGATCACGAGCGTCCGTTCTCCGGTGACGACATCCGCGAAGCCGTCGAGGGCGCCGTGGAGAAGCATCTGGCCGGGACGCCCGGCTTGTTTCGCGGACACGAAAAAGCCCGCGTTGCGGGGATCATCAACGCTTGGCTTAAGCACGAAGCGCACCGCCCAGAGTTCACCGTCGCCGGTCTTGAGCAGGGTGCCGAACTGAGGGTGCCGGGCGCGCAATTCCACATGCGGATCGACCGCCTCGATCGGGACGACGCCACCGGTGCGAAGATCGTCATCGACTACAAGACCGGCGCGCTGGCCGTGAACCGCCTGGTCGCAGAGCGCCTCACCGAGCCCCAACTGCCGATGTACGCGTTGACCGACAACGCCATCCAAGCCGTGCTGTTCGCCCGGGTCGGCGATGAGGACGTGCGGCTGGACGGCTGGAGCGGCGAGGGGCTGCGGCCCGGCAAGTCGCCGGATGGCGGCTGGGAGCTGTTGCGCGCACGCTGGCGAACCCAAGTCGAAGCGCTGGTCGGGGAGTTTCGCAATGGGGAAGCTGAAGTGCAGCCCAGCGACCCCCAAGTCTGCCGCTATTGCCATCTGCCGAGCCTGTGCCGAGTCAACGCCTTCGTGGGTGCGCCGTGACTTCCCCCCGCGCCCCGGCGGACGCCAAGCACCGCGCCGACGCCCTTCGGCCGGAGGCCTCCTGCATCGTCCAAGCCCCGGCGGGTTCCGGCAAAACCACGCTGCTGGTCAACCGATTCGCCACGCTACTAGCTGGAGTCGAGAAGCCGGAGCAAATCCTGGCCATCACCTTCACCCGCAAGGCCGCCGCCGAGATGCGCCAGCGGGTGCTTTCGCTGCTCGAGGATGAGCAGAGTGCCACCGCCGCCGCCATCCGGGCTCGGGATGAGGCGTTCGGCTGGCGCTTAGCGGACAATCCCTCCCGATTGCAGATACAGACCATCGACAGCTTCGCGATGTCGCTCACCGGTCGGCTGCCCTTGGCGTCGGGCTTCGACCGGCGCACTCGCTTGGTCGAGGACGGCACGCCGCTCTACGAGGCGGCCGCCCACCAAGTGCTCAACCGGCTGTTCGAGGACGATCCCTTGGGCGCCGAGATCGCACGCTTCCTGGCCCTGAACGGCAACGACGCCGGCAGGGCCCGCCGCCTCTTGATCGAAATGCTGGGGCGCCGGGATCAGTGGCTCGACGCCGTGACCGCCGTGGCGGCCGACCGGGACGCCGCCGAAGCGGCCCTTACGCGCAGCGTTCGCGCGCTGGTCGATTCGGTGATCGACGGCGTCGAGCAGGCGGTGCCGCCGGCTCTGCGGGAGGAACTGGTTTGGATGGTCGAATTCGCCAGCGCTCGCCAAAACGCCCTGCCCGCCTCGTTTTGGCCCGCCGCCAGCGCCCTGTGCATGACCCAAAAGGGGGAGTTTCGCAAGACCCTAACCAAGAACAACGGCTTCCCGGCCGACTGCAAGGAAGAGAAGCAACGGGCGCTCGACGCCATCGATGCGCTGCGCCAATTGGCCTTGGAAGACCGCTTTGCGGCCTTGGCCATGCTGCCCTCAACGGAGTTCACCGAAGCGCAAATCGACGACCTGCTGGCGGTCTGCACGACGCTGGTGCTGGCCGTGCAAGACCTCTCCAACGCCATGCGCTCCGAGCGACGCACAGACTTCACCGAGCTGAACCTAGCCGCCCGCCGGGCGCTGCGCTGGGGCGACGACGCCCCAACGGAACTGGCCTTGGCGCTCGACTACCGCATCCGGCACATCCTGATTGATGAGTTCCAGGACACTTCCATCGCCCAGTTCGACCTGCTCGGCCTGTTGATCGAGGGCTGGAGCGACAACGGAGGCACGAGCCTCTTCGCCGTCGGCGACCCCATGCAGTCGATCTACCGCTTCCGGGACGCCGACGTGGGCCTCTTCTCCCGCGCCGCCGACGAAGGCATCAGCGGCATGGCCCTTGAGCCGCTGCGGCTGACGGCCAACTTCCGTTCCGCGCCGGGGCTGGTGGCTTGGTTCAACCGCACATTCGCCTTGGTCATGGGCCGCGATGCCGACCGCCTGACGGGCCAAGTGCCCTACGGCGCATCCACCGCCGAAGCGACCGGCGAGGGCGGCGCCGAAGCCCAGCTGTTCGAAGAGCCCGCCCAGGAAGTCGAGGCGCTCATCGCCCGCATCCAATCGCTTGCCCGCGACGACCCCGACAGCTCCATCGCCCTGCTGGTGCGCAGCCGCAACCACCTGCCGCAAATCCTCGACGCCCTGCGTCGCGCCGACATCAACTGGCAGGCCACCGACATCGACCCCTTGGCGGAAACCCCCGCGGTCACCGACCTGCTGTCGCTGGCCGATGCCTTGGCGGACCCGACCGACAAGCTGGCTTGGCTCAGCGTCTTGCGTGCGCCTTGGGTCGGCCTCGACCTGCCCGGCCTGGAACGCGCCGCCACCCTCGATGCCTTCGACCTAGACCGGCTGCACGCCTTGATGGCAACCTTGAGTCCATCCGGATCACGGCGTTTGACACGACTCGTCGCCGCCCTCGAACGCTGGCTGCCGTTGCGCCTTGAGCGCCCGCCGCGGTCAAGCTTGGAGGCCATCTGGCTGGCCTGCGGTGGCGCCTCGGCCTACGCCGGCACTGCGGCCATCGACCACGCTGAACGGTTCCTCGAGCTGGTCGATCAACTCGGCCCCGACGGCTGGGACGGGGCGCAATTGCGGCGTGGCGCTGAGCAGCTTTTCGCCGCCGACCAGGCTTCGGCCCAGCTGCAGATACTCACCATCCACAAGGCCAAGGGGCTGGAGTTCGACCACGTCCTGCTGCCCTGCCTCGACCGGGGCACCCGCGCCGGGGACGCCCCGCTGCTGCGCTGGCGGATGGCCGACGACGGCATCCTGATGGCCGCCAAGGGCTCCGGCAGCCTCTACGAGTGGCTGGGCAGGGAGGAACGGGAGCGGGACCGCAACGAGCGGCTGCGCCTGCTGTACGTGGCCTGCACCCGCGCCAAGCGCAGCCTGCTGCTCACCGGCGTGAAGGGCGAGCGGGCGCCAAGAGGGAACTCCCTGTTGGCGCTGCTGTGGCCGGCCTTGGACGATGCGACACGGGAACCGGCTTCCGGGAGCACCGCAAGCGAAGCAGCGGATTCACCCAAGCGCCTGCATCGGTTGCCGGAGGACTTCAGCTGGCACCCGCCCCAACCCAAGCCCCTGCGGCTGCCACAAATCCATATCCAGCCAGCAGGGGACCCCGGCGACCCCATCAGCGGCCGCCGGGAAGTGATCCTGGGCCACGTGATCCATGATTGGCTGCGGCGCTTGAGCGAACGTCCCCTGCCGGAGGATGCGAACGCCTGGGCCATCGAAAACCGCGGCCACTGGCAGCGCCAACTCGAGGCCGCGGGCCTTCCTCAGGAGGACCTCGAAGGCTGCTTGGACGAGGCCACCCTGCAACTGCGCACGGTTCTGGCCGACGAGGCCGGCCGCTGGCTGCTGCGCCCCCGGCCGGGTGCCGCCTCGGAGTACGCCGTGACCGGCATCCTGGAAGGCGCCTTGGCGTCGGCCTATTTCGACCGCACCTTTGAGGAGGACGGCGTTCGC
The DNA here is from genome assembly GCA_964598305.1 of uncultured Pseudomonadales bacterium. Lineage (GTDB taxonomy): Bacteria > Pseudomonadota > Gammaproteobacteria > Pseudomonadales > Azotimanducaceae > Azophilus. The sequence goes on from CAZRBP010000001.1 coordinate 68,818, forward strand.
TGGATCATCGACTACAAGACTGGCCGCACGGACGACCAAGCTTCGGCCACCGCCCGCTACCGCCCCCAACTCGCCCGCTACCGCGCCTTGGGGGAAGGCCTGTTCGACAAGCCGATCCGAACGGCGCTCTATTTGACCGCCATTCCGAAGCTCATCAACGTCTTGTAGCGGCTTAGGGCCGTTCAGAATCTTGGCTATTCGGGTCAGACATCATCATCGATCTGGACAAGGTACTCATGATCCAGTGCAACGTGCGGCCGCACGTAGTCGTGGAAGAACTGGTAGTCGACGAGCTTGGGGGCGACGTCGGCGACGGTGAGGGGCGTCGTATTGGTTCCAGAACTCGACGTTGGTGGCTGTGGCCCGCGAGTAGGCCCCCACGATCATGTGCCTAGTGGTCGGGCAGACAACCGGACTCGAAGAGTCCGCCGAAGGAACCCCCTTGCAGCTTCATGCGGTCACCATGCGGTGGCGCAGTGGTCGATGGTGTACGGAATGCCCTCAAGGGCAATGCTGCTCAACACCTTGATTGATTGGACGGTCCCAGGGCCGCATTGATGCAGCGGCGATTCCTGGTCGGCGACCATCTCCGCATAGCGTTGGGCGACTTTCAGCGCCTCGCTCATAGCTGTAGCGCCTCGATGGCATCGGAGGTGCATCGTGCGCCAGGAGTCCGGCGTGTGACGCAACGCGATGCGCCTTATCTCGGCCTCGGCGCCCTCGCAGTCCATTTCGCCATGGGCGTCCGTCGTAGCCGCCAGCAGCACAATTGCCGTCAGCGCCGAATAGGCAGCGATCACGCAATGGGTGTTCCGGTCAGTGCGGCAAGAGCGCGACAAAAGCTCGGTACCTCCGCTTCGCTGCTTAGCTTCCACCACTTGTGCCCGGCGGGCTGTTCCTTTGGCTCGAATCCGCACTGAACCAGAAGTTCTCTATGTCTAGGATACTCGGAAGCAAAGCGATTAAGAATGAACCAATGGCGATTCTTCGAATTCCATCCTCCGGCGGCCCTGCCGTCGTGTTGGAGTTGAAATCCGGTCTTCTGGCACTTCACGGTGTAGGAACTGCTGGCTTCGGCAGCCTTGAATGCATCTTCCGCAGTGCTCAGTTCGTCACTCATGCTTTCAGTCGAATTCGGAATTGCACGGGAGGGGCTTTGTCGCCATTCCAGCCAAGGGTACACAATTCACGACATTCAAGCTCCGTTTAGCAATAACTCTAGCCGTTTATCGCAAATAGGCTCCCCATTTAAACTTGCTTTTTTAAAGAAACACTTTAAATTTACGAGGATGATTCCTCGCCAAGCCAAGCTGAAAGTGGAAACCGCACTGCGCCGCCAAGCTGCCGTGGCGCTGATCGGCGCTCGTCAAGTCGGCAAGACGACCTTGGCGCTCGACATCGCTCAACACACCCAAGGACTGTACCTCGATTTGGAGTCTCGGGCCGATCGGCAGCGGATGGCGGAGCCCGCCCTGTTTCTCGCGGAACATGCCCACCGGCTGGTGATCCTGGATGAGATCCACCGTGCCCCCGGCTTGTTTCCAGAACTTCGCAGCATCATTGACCTAGGACGCCGAGCGGGGCGGCGCACAGGGCGCTTCCTCATTCTGGGTTCCGCCTCGATGGACTTGTTGCGGCAGTCCGGCGAAAGTCTCGCCGGGCGTATCGAGATGGTGCCCCTGAACCCGTTTGACGTGCTCGACATCGAACACAATGTCGCGTCCGTCAACACGCATTGGGTACGCGGCGGCTTTCCCGACAGCCTGCTGGCAGCCAATGCGGAGGATTCATCCGCATTCCGGCGCAACCTCATTCGCACCTACCTCGACCGAGACATTAGCGAATTCACGGGGCGGCGGGTGCCGGCCGAAACGCTGGAACGGCTTTGGACCATGTTGGCGCACGGTCAGGGGACGCTTTTGAATGCCACCAAGCTGGCTGCCAGCCTCGGCGTGACCAGCCCCACCGTAACCACGTACATCGACTTGCTGGTTGACCTGCTGCTGGTGCGCCGCCTTCGCCCCCACCATGTGAACGTCAAAAAGCGGCTGGTCAAGTCTCCCAAGGTCTATGTTCGGGACAGCGGCATCGCCCACACCCTGCTCGGCATCGAGGACTACACCACGCTCGCCGGACATCCGGTCGCCGGTGCAAGTTGGGAGGGGTTTGTGATCGAGAACCTGCTCGCCGCCGCTCCCCTCGGCACGGCAGCCAGCTTCTACCGAACCCAAGCCGGAGCTGAGATCGATCTACTGCTTGAACTGCCGGGCCAAACAGCACCTTGGGCGGTGGAAATTAAGCTGGGCGTGGCTCCTAAGCTCAGCCGCGGCTTCCACCACGCCAGACAGGACATTCATTCCGCCAAATCTTTCGTGGTCTATTCCGGCACCGAGCGCTACCCGCTGGCTGCCGACGTTGAAGCCATCGGCCTGAAGGCTCTATCGGAACTTTTGGCCAGTCAGTAGTTGTTGCCATCCTCGCAAAACCCTGTACCATGCGCCGCCATGCTGAATGACACGCAATATTTTTGGGTTCGCTACTTTGGTCGCTTCGCGGTGACCTAGCCCCCTTTTGTCAATCGCATGAATGGAAGGTGGCCAAACCGGGCGCCTTCCCCAAGAAGGCCCCGCCAGAAGATGAGCGGGGTTTTTTTTGCCTGCGGTTCACGCGGCGGGCAATGGCCTAGGAGGAAAGGAGGCTTGAACCATGTCCGAGTTGGAGAACATCAACGTGGAGCGGCTGCAAGTGTTGACAACGCCTGAACAACTCAAACGGCAATTGCCCGCATCAAAGGCGGCGCGGGCCAGCGTGCAACGCGCGCGGCGGGCGGTCAACGCGGTGCTCAACCGGCAGGATCCCCGGCTGCTGGTGGTGGTCGGCCCCTGCTCGATCCACGACACCAGCGCCGCCAAGGACTACGGCGAACGCTTGGCGGCGCTCGGCCAGGAGGTCGAGGACGCCCTGCTGCTGGTGATGCGCACCTACTTCGAGAAGCCGCGCACCACCGTCGGCTGGAAAGGGCTGATCAACGACCCCTACCTGGACGATTCGTTTCGGGTGTCCGACGGCCTGCAAATCGCCCGCCGCCTGCTGCTCGACCTGGCCGAACTCGGCCTGCCGCTCAGCACCGAAGCCTTGGACCCGATCACCCCGCAGTACCTGCAGGACCTGATTAGCTGGTCGGCCATCGGCGCCCGCACCTCAGAATCCCAAACCCATCGGGAAATGGCATCGGGACTGAGTTCGGCGGTGGGCTTCAAGAACGGCACCGACGGCTCCTTGGACGCCGCCATCAACGCCATGCGCTCGGTGGCCAAGCCGCACCGCTTCCTCGGCATCAATCCAGCCGGTCAAGTGGCGGTCATTGAGACGCGGGGCAACCCCAACGCCCATATGGTGCTGCGCGGCGGCGCCAACGGCACCAACTACGACCGCGCCAGCATCCGCGCCTGCGAAGCGGCGATGCGCGACGCCGGGTTGACGCCGATCATCATGGTGGATTGCAGCCACGCCAACTCCAACAAGGACCCGTCCACCCAGCCGACGGTCGCCCGGGAGGTGCTCGGTCAGATTGGGGAAGGCAACGATTCCATCGTCGGCATCATGCTGGAGAGCCACATCCACGGCGGCAGCCAGCGCATTCCAGACAACTTGGATGAATTGCGCTACGGCGTCTCAGTCACCGATGGCTGCATCGACTGGGCCACCACTGAGGCACTGCTGCGCGAAGCCGCCGATGCGCTCAGGCCGACGCTCGCCCGCCGAGTCGCCTAACGCGGGCGCCGTATCGCACACTATCGATAGTAGGCGTTTTCCGTAACGCTGTGGTCGGTGACGTCGCGAATTGCGGAAAGGTCGGGAATCTGCGCCAGCAGTGTGCTCTCGACGCTCTGCTTGAGAGTGATGTCCACCGCCGCGCAACCTTGGCAGCCACCGCCGAACTGCAGCACGGCGGTGTTGTCCTCCAGCAACTCCACGAGGGTGACCATGCCGCCGTGGGCCGCTAGCCCCGGGTTGATCTCGTTGTAGAGCACGTAGTTGATGCGATCCTCCAGCGGCGAATCCTCATCGACGCTGGGCACCCGGGCGTTGGGCGCCTTGATGGTGAGCTGGCCGCCCATGCGGTCCTCCTGAAAGTCCACCACCGCATCGACCAGGTAGCTTTCGCTGCGTGCCTCGATCCAAGCCCGAAAGCCATCATACTCGTAAGGCATGTCGTCGTCCTGGGCCTCGCCGGGACGGCAGTAGGCGATGCAGGTCTCCGCATGGGGGGTGCCGGGCTGGGCAACGAACACGCGGATGCCCACGTCGTCGTCCTCCTGCTTGGCCAGCAACTCCCGCAGATACGCCTGCGCCTTCTCTGAGATATTGATCATGTCAATTCCCGACCATTTCAGTCGGGTATAGTACCGGCTAAGGCTTCCGGGGCCAAGGACTGGGTTCAGCGACTGTCGTTCAGCGGCTGGGTTCAGCGGCGTTGCCAAACATGAATCCCTTTCAGGTTGGGGATTTGAAATCCGGCTCGCCCCCAAACGGTGCCTGTCTATACTCCCTTAGCAATCTGGCTTGATGCTGCAAGGCGGGCCTAATGACCCGCCCCCTCCACTCATGCCCCAATCATCACTGCAAAGACTGCTGAGCGAGCGCATTCTGGTGCTCGACGGCGCCTATGGCACCTTGCTGCAAGCGCATGGCTTGAGCGAGGACGACTATCGGGGCGAGCGGCTGTGCTGCCACCGCCACGCCATCAAGGGCAACTACGATGCGCTCAGCCTGACCCAGCCCCACTTGATCGCCCAAGCCCATCGGGACTACTTGGAGGCCGGGGCGGACATCATCAAGACCAACTCCTTCACCGCCACGGCCATCTCCCAAGCCGACTACGGGCTGGCGGAGAAAGCAGTGGCCATGAACCAAGCGGCGGCGAAAATCGCCGGCGAGGCGGCGCGTGCCTACGCCACCAAGCGCCGGCCCCGCTTCGTGGCGGGCGTGCTCGGCCCTACCAACGTCACCGCCAGCCTGTCGCCGAACGTCAATGATCCCGGCCAGCGCGACGTGACCTTCGGACAACTGTTCGCCGCCTACCAAGCCGCTGCCGAAGCCCTGATCGGCGGCGGCGTTGACCTCATCCTGGTCGAGACGATCTTCGATACCCTGAACGCCAAGGCCGCCGTGGCGGCAGCCCACGCCGCCATGGCGCGGCAGCGGCGGGAGTTGCCGCTCATCATCTCGGGCACCATCACCGACGCCAGCGGACGCACCCTATCCGGCCAGACCACCGAGGCGTTCTGGCACTCGCTGGCCCATGCCCGGCCGTCGGCCGTCGGCTTCAACTGCGCCTTGGGAAGCGAGCAATTGCGGCCTTACGTGGAGCGTCTGGGCCGGGTGGCGGACGTGCCCATCAGCGTCCATCCGAACGCCGGTCTGCCAAACGCCTTCGGCGGCTACGACCAGACGCCCGACGACATGGCGGCGGCGCTTGGCGAGTTCGCCCGCAGCGGCTTGATCAACCTGGTCGGTGGCTGCTGCGGCACGGGGCCGGACCACATCGCGGCCATCCGCGATGCCGTCGCATCCAAAGCGCCGCGGGTGATTCCGGCAGCCAGGCCGGGCCTTAAGGCGTCCGGGCTGGAGCCGCTGATCGTCGATGCGGACTCCCTGTTCGTGAACGTCGGCGAGCGCACCAACGTCACCGGCTCCGCCCGTTTCGCCCGCCTGATTCGCGACGACGACTTTGAAGCCGCCGTCGAGGTGGCCCGCCAGCAGGTCGAAGCGGGCGCCCAGATGATCGACGTCAACATGGACGAGGGCATGCTCGACTCCAAGGCCGCCATGGTCCGCTTCCTCAATCGGATCGCCGCCGAGCCGGACATCGCCCGGGTGCCGGTGATGATCGATTCGAGCCGCTGGGAGGTCATCGAGGCGGGGCTTGAGTGCGTGCAGGGCAAGTCCGTCGTCAATTCCATCAGCCTCAAGGAGGGCGAGCCCGCCTTCCTCGAGGCCGCCCGCCGCTGCCAAGCCCACGGGGCGGCGGTCATCGTCATGGCGTTCGACGAATCCGGCCAAGCCGACAGTCTGGAGCGCAAGATCGAGGTCTGCGCCCGCAGCTACCGAATCCTCGTCGAGCAGGCGGGCTTCGACCCGGAGGACATCATCTTCGATCCCAACATCTTCGCCATCGGCACCGGGATCGATGAGCACCGCAACTACGCCGTGGACTTCATCGAAGCCTGCCGCTGGATTCGCGCCAACCTGCCCGGAGCCAAGACCTCCGGCGGGGTCAGCAACGTCTCCTTTGCGTTCCGCGGCAACAATCCGGTGCGCGAAGCCATCCACAGCGTGTTCCTCTACCACGCCATCGAGGCGGGCCTGACCATGGGCATCGTCAATGCCGGCCAACTCGGCATCTACGCCGACCTCCCGGCCGAACTGCGCGAGCGGGTCGAGGACCTGGTGCTGAACCGCCGCCCGGACGCCACCGAGCGCCTGCTGGAGATCGCCGAGCGCTACGGCGGGCGCACCAAATCCGCCGCCGTGGAAGAGTCCGAATGGCGGGCGCTGCCCGTCGAGCAGCGGCTTGGGCACGCCTTGGTCAACGGCATCACCAAGCACATCGTCGAGGACACCGAAGAGGCCCGGCTCGCTGCCGCCAAGCCCATTGAGGTCATCGAAGGCCCGTTGATGGATGGCATGAACCGGGTCGGCGACCTGTTCGGCTCCGGCAAGATGTTTCTTCCGCAGGTGGTGAAGAGCGCCCGGGTGATGAAGCAGGCAGTGGCCCACCTGACCCCGTTCATCGAAGCGGAGAAAGACGCCCAGGCGAGCGCCAAGGGCGTCATCGTGATGGCCACCGTGAAGGGCGACGTCCACGACATCGGCAAGAACATCGTCGGCGTGGTGCTGCAATGCAACAACTTCAAGGTGTTCGACCTTGGCGTGATGGCGCCCGCCGAGCAGATTCTGGCCAAGGCGAAGGAAGTGGATGCGGACCTGATCGGCCTGTCGGGACTGATCACTCCATCGCTCGACGAAATGACCCATGTGGCCGGGGAAATGCAGCGCCTTGGATTTCAAACGCCACTGCTGATCGGCGGCGCCACCACATCCAAGGCGCACACCGCGGTGAAAATCGAACCGCAGTACGGCAACGCCCCGGTCGCCTATGTGCCGGACGCCTCCCGGGCGGTGCAGGTGGCCGCGCAGTTGGCGTCCCGGGGGACTCAAAGCGAGTTGGCGGCGGGATTGCGCGGCGAGTACGCGGCCATCCGCAAACGCAACGTGCTGCGCCAGCGCAAGGTCGAACTGCTGAGCCTCGATGCGGCGCGCGGAAACAAGTTGCAGCTGGACTGGACGGGCTTCACGCCGCCGGCGCCCGCCCGCCCCGGCGTCACCGCCACCCGCTTCAGCATCGACGAGCTGGCACCCTACATCGATTGGACGCCGTTCTTCATGACTTGGGAATTGGCTGGGAAATACCCGGCCATACTGGACGACGACAAGGTGGGCGAAAGCGCCCGCAGCCTATTTGCCGACGCCGAGGAGATGTTGGCGGGGTTGGCCAAGCGCGAGGCGCTCAAGATTCGTGCGGTCACCGGCATCTGGCCCTGCCGCCGGGAAGGCGACGACGACATCCGCCTGTTCGCCGACGAAGCGCGCAGCCAAACCCTCGCCATCGTCCATCACCTGCGCCAACAGCGGCTGCTGCCCGAAGGCAAGCCGAACCTCTGCCTGGCGGATTTCGTTTCGCCGGAGCGCGACTACTTGGGGGGCTTCGCCGTCACCGCCGGCCTCGGCATCGACGAGGCGCTCAACGCCTATCCGGATGATGACTACTCATCCATCCTAATCAAGGCGTTGGCCGACCGCCTGGCCGAAGCGGCCGCGGAACGCCTGCACGAGCGGGTGCGCCGCGACCTATGGGGCTACGCAACGGCGGAACGGCTGGACAGTGCCGAACTGATCGCGGAGCGCTACCAAGGCATCCGCCCCGCGCCCGGCTACCCCGCCTGCCCGGACCACACCGAAAAGGGCATGCTGTTCGAACTGCTCGACGCCGAGGAGGCCACCGGCATCGAGCTGACCGAGAGTTACGCCATGCACCCCGCCGCCTCGGTGTCCGGCTGGTACTTCGCCCACCCCGAAAGCCGCTACTTCGGCGTCGGCAAGATCGACGACGACCAAGTGCGGGACTATGCACAGCGCAAGGGGCTCAACGTCGAGGACGCCCGCCGCTGGCTGAGCCCCAATCTATCCCGAGACGCCTAGTGGAGCGATTTTTGTTCTATCCATAGGCGCAATCGTGTGTTCAGTCCGGGCTGCCGCGGTGCTAGCGTTACAGGTTGCTTCGCACACAGCAGGAACCGATGTACCGCTACGACACCTTCGATCAGCAGTTCGTTGACGAACGGGTGGCTCACTTTCGCAGCCAAACCGAGCGCTACTTGGCGGGCGAACTCAGCGACGATGAGTTCCTGCAACTGCGCCTTCGTAACGGCCTCTACATTCAGCGCTTGGCGCCCATGCTGCGGGTGGCGGTGCCCTACGGCACCCTGTCGAGCCAACAGTTGCGGATGCTCGCCCACATCGCCCGCCACTACGATCGCGGCTACGGCCACCTGAGCACCCGCCAGAACATGCAGTTCAATTGGCCGGAATTGGCTGAAGTGCCGGACATCCTAGCCGATCTCGCCACCGTGCAAATGCATGCCATCCAGACCAGCGGCAACTGCATCCGCAACGTCACCGCCGATGAGTTCGCCGGCGTGGCGGCGGATGAGTCGGTCGACCCCCGCCCCTACTGCGAGCTGATCCGCCAATGGTCCACCTCGCACCCGGAATTCGACTGGCTGCCGCGCAAGTTCAAGATCGCCATCAGCGGCGCCGATGAGGACCGGGCCGCGGTCAACGTGCACGACATCGGTCTGCTGGTGCGGCGGCGGGACGGCGAGACCGTCTTCGACGTCCTGGCCGGCGGCGGCCTCGGCCGCACTCCGGTCATCGGCTCGCTCATCCGCGAGGCGCTGCCGGTCCGCCATCTGCTGACCTACCTCGAAGCCATCATGCGGGTGTACAACCGCTTTGGCCGCCGCGACAACAAGTACAAGGCGCGCATCAAGATCCTGGTTCGGGCCATGACCGCCGAGGGGTTCAAGGCCCGGGTCGATGAGGAGTGGTCGCACCTCAAGGGCTCGCCCAGCACGCTGACGGACGAGCAAGTGACGGGCATGGAGGCCCATTTCGAACCGCCAGCCTACACCGAACGGCCCGGCGCTGAAGCCGCCTTGGCCGCGGACCGGCTGAAGGATGCGGACTTCGCCCGCTGGGTGCGGCACAACGTGTCGCCGCACAAGCAAACCGGCTACGCGATCGCCACCCTCTCCACGAAGGAGACCGGCACGCCGCCCGGCGACGTCTCCGACCGGCAGATGGAAGCGGTGGCCGATTGGGCCGAGGCCTACGGCTTCGGCGAGATCCGCATCTCCCACCAGCAGAACTTCGTGCTGCCGGACGTCGGCCAGGACCAGCTCCACGCGCTTTGGCTGGCGGCCCGCACCGAACGCCTCGCCACGCCCAACCGGGGCCTCGCCACCGACATCATTTGCTGCCCTGGCGGTGACTACTGCTCGCTGGCCAACGCCAAGTCCATTCCGGTGGCGGAGGCCATTCAGGCGCAGCTCGAGGACTACGACTACCTGCATGACTTAGGCGAGCTCGACATCAACATTTCCGGCTGCATGAACGCCTGCGGCCACCACCACGTCGGCCACATCGGCATTCTCGGCGTGGACAAGAAGGGCCGCGAGTACTACCAAGTCTCCATCGGCGGCCACTCGGGCAACGACGCTTCCGTCGGCCAGATCATCGGACCATCGTTCTTCCGCGACGACGTCCCCAGGGTGATTCGCCGCATCTTCGACGTTTACCTCGCCGAGCGCGTGGAAGACGAGAGTTTCCTGCACTGCGTTCGACGCATCGGCGTCGAGCCCTTCAAGGTAGAGGTCTATGCCAAAGCTGCTTAGTTTGATTGACGACGCAAACGGTGCCACCAACGGCACACCGCCGCAATTTGAGCCGGCGGGCCAATGGACGCCGGATTCCGGCAAGGGCATTGAGCTCAGCGTGGATGCCGAGATCGAGGAACGGTTTCTGGCCGCGCCGGCGATCGGCATCGAGTTTCCGGCCTTCAATGACGGCCGGGGGCTCTCCCAAGCCGTCCTCCTGCGCAACCGCCACGGCTACCAAGGCGACTTGGTCGCCACCGGCGCGGTGCAGCCCGACATCCTGCACTACATGCGCCGCTGCGGCTTCTCGGCGGCGGTGCTGCCCAACGGCGACCTGCCCGACCCGCAAACCCTTGCACCCTATTCGGATTACTATCAGGCTTGTGCCACAGAGCCCGAGCCCGTTAGTCGCCGAATGGGGAGAGGTGCATCGAACACTCCGACATAGTCGCATCGTTTTTCCTGATCTTCGCCGGGGCGGCGGTGCTGGCCACCTTCGCCCTGTACAGCCGTCAACCCCTGCTGGTCGCCTACATCGCCATCGGCTGCCTGCTGGGCCCGCACGGCATATCCATGGTCAGCGATGCCCAACTGCTCGCCGAGATCGCCGAGTTCGGCATCATCTTCCTGCTCTTCCTGATCGGGCTGGACATGCAGCCGTCCACGCTCAAGACCATGCTGGGCAAGTCCTTGGTGACGGCACTGGGCACGTCAGCGGCGTTCTTCGCGGTAGGCTTTGGTCTGACGCTGGCGTTCGGCTTCAGCATTGCCGAGGCGTTGGTCGCGGGGGTGGCGGTGACCTTCTCGAGCACCATCCTAGGCGTGAAGCTGCTGCCAACCACGGCGTTGCACCACCGGCACATCGGCGAGATCGTGGTCGGCCTGCTGCTGATTCAGGACCTGTTGGCGATCATCGCCCTGGTGCTGGTGGCGGGCTACGGCGGGAGCTTCGAGGCCACCCTCGCCAGCCTCGGCACCATCGTCATCGCCCTGCCGGCGCTGACCTGGGTGGCGTTCCTGGCGGTGCGCATGGTGCTGCTGCCGCTGATCGCCCGCTTCGACGCCTTCCACGAGTTCATCTTCCTGCTGGCGATCGGCTGGTGCTTCAGCGTCGCCTTCGCCGCTGGCGCCGCCGGACTCTCCTTGGAAATCGGCGCCTTCCTCGCCGGCGTCACCCTGGCGATTCATCCCGTCTCCCAGTACATCGCTGAAAGCCTGCGCCCGCTCCGAGACTTCTTCCTGGTGCTCTTCTTCTTCTCGGTGGGCGCTGAACTCGACATCGGCGCGGCCCTGCAGATGGCGGTTCCGATTCTGCTGCTGGCCGGCCTGCTGGTTGCATTGAAACCGGTCACGTTCGCCTATCTGCTGCGCTGGCAGGGGGAGTCCAAGGCCAATTCCTGGGAAACCGGCTTTCGGCTGGGGCAGGCGTCGGAATTCTCCCTGCTGCTGAGCTACGTCGCCGTCACCGCCGGCCTGATCGGCGCCAATGCGGCCTACCTCATCCAAGGCGCCACCATCTTGACCCTGATCGCCTCAAGCTACCTGGTCGTCTTCCGCTTCCCAAGCCCCATCGCCATGCGCGCCGAACTGCGGCGGGATTAGGCCCTAGTCCAAGACAACGAGTCCGCGACCGACCATTTTCCCGGCCAGGATGCGCTCAATCGCCTCCGGCAACGCGTCGAGGGTCAGCGCTTTCTCCAGAGCCGCCAAGTCCATTTTCCAAGGTCCGGCCAGCTTCTCCCAAATCTCCCGCTTCTGCTCAAGCGGCAACTGCACCGAGTCGATGCCGAGCAGGTTCACGTGGCGCAGTAGGAAGGGCAGCACGGTGGCCGGGATGGCCGGTGAATCCACCAAGCCGCAGGCGCCCAGGCTGCATCCGTATTGGAGGCTCTTGACCGCATTGAAGAGTATCTCGCCGCCCACGGTATCGATGGCGCCAGCATAGGCCTCGCGCAGCAAGGGCTTGTCCGCGCCCTCCCGGGCCTGCTCACGGGACAGCACCTCGGCGGCGCCGAGCCCGCGCAGCCAGTCGTGCCGCTCCGCCTTGCCGGACACGGCGACCACTTCATAGCCGAGTTGGACGAGCAGCTTCACCGCCACCGAGCCGACCCCACCGGTGGCGCCGGTTACCAGAACTGGACCCTGCCCTGGAACCATGCCGTGGGCTTCGAGCTTATGCACCGCCAAGGCGGCGGTGAAGCCAGCCGTGCCGAGCCGCATGCTCTCACGCAGCGACAGTCCGTCGGGCAGCGCAACGACCCAACCGGACGGAACGCGTATGCGCTGGCCGAAGCCGCCCGGCGTGTTCATGCCGAGATCGAAGCCGATCACCACCACCTCATCACCCGGCGCGAAATCCGGGCCGGACCCCTCCAGCACCACTCCTGCGGCATCGATGCCGGGGGTGTGGGGATAGCGGCGGGTGACGCCCCGGTTGCCGCTCGCCGAGAGGCCGTCCTTGTAGTTGAGCGACGAGTAGCGGACCTCGATCAGGACATCGCCATCGGGCAGGTCGCCGGGCGCCCGCTCAATGACGCGCCCCCGGTAGCCGCCATCCTGCTCCTCAACCCAATAGGCCTTGAATGTCATTGCCAGCCTCCCTTGCCCGGCAGCCACTGGACCAGTTGCCGCAGGCCGCTTTCCATTTCGCCGAGCACCCGTTCCAAGGGCTTCTTGTGCTCCACCCAGCGCACCTCGAAGACATCCGCCTCCGCGCAGCGCTGCATGAGGTACTCATCGCTGGTGGCGATCTCATCAACCAAGTTCAACTCGATGGCCCGCCGCCCGTACCAAGCCTCGCCGGTGGCCACCTTGTCCAACTCCACGCCGGGGCGCTGCTCATTGACGAACTCCTGGAAGAGCACGTGCAGGTCCTCAAGCTCCTCGGTGAACTTGCGGCGTCCCTCGTCGGTGTTCTCGCCGAGCAGGGTCAGGGTGCGCTTGTAGCGTCCGGCGGTGATGACCTCGACATCCACGTCGTTCTTCTTCAGCAGGCGGTGGACATTGGGAATCTCCGCCACCACGCCGATGGAGCCCACCACAGCAAAGGGCGCCGCGATGACCTTGTTGGCCACCGCCGCCATCAGGTAGCCGCCGCTGGCCGCCACCTGATCCACCGCCACCACCAGGTTCAGGCCATGCTGGCGCACCCGCTGCAACTGCGATGCCGCCAACCCGTAGCCGTGCACCCGGCCGCCGAAGCTCTTGACCCGCACCACCACCTCATCGCCGCTGCTGGCCTTGGTGAGCACGGCGTTGATCTCGTGGCGCAGATGGGAGACCTTGGTGGCATCCATGTCGCCTTCAAAAGTGAGCGCATAGACGCGGCTTTTGCCCGCATCGCTTTCGGCATCCGCCTGGGGTGCATCCTGGCCCTGCGCGGGCTGATCCTCCGCCTTTGATTCCTCGGCTGGGTGGTCCTCAACAGCCGCTTCAGCGGGTTCCGGAGCCGCTTCATCGCCGCCATCCTGCTTGGCGGCCCGCTGCGCCTGCTTGGCCTCCTGCTTGGCCTTGCGGCGCGCCGCCTTGGCCTCTTGGCGCGCCGCCTTGCGGTACTGCCCCCGGGTGAGCATCGCCTGCTCAAGGCCGTGCCGCAGGTCGTCGAGGTAGTCGTTGAGCCGAACCACCTCCAGAGCGCCCCTGGGCGCGTGGCGGCGGCGGGCGCTGAACGTCGCCATGGCGCTGAGCACCACCAACACGGCGACCACGACAGTGGCGGCCTGAGCCAGGAAAACCAAGTAGTCGTATAGATAGGTCATGTGGGCCTAATCGTGGAAAAGCGGCCTACTTTACTGGCTGAACGCAATTCAAGCCACCATCCATTCGTTCATCCATTTGCTCATCCCAATGGCAACTAGTGCTTGCCCAGCATCGGCAAGTCCACCAAACTACGCGCCCCAAAAGGCACAGTCCCCCGGCCTAGGCGGCCACCATCGGCAGCCAACCGGGGGAATTTGATTCAAGGAGAACAAAATCAACACGGCAAACGCCTTCTGGCAGAACTTTCTCGGCCACACGCCGCGCTGGTACAAGCTGACCATCGTCGCCTTCCTGGTCATCAATCCCATCCTCCTAGTGGTCGCCGGGCCCTTCTTCACGGGGTGGGTGTTGGTGCTGGAATTCATCTTCACCCTGGCCATGGCGCTGAGTTGCTATCCGCTGCAACCCGGCGGCCTGCTGGCCATTCAGGCCTTGGTGCTGGGCATGACCTCGCCGGAAACCCTGCGCATGGAAGTGTTCAGCAACTTCCCGGTCATCCTGCTGCTGATGTTCATGGTGGCGGGCATTTTCTTCATGAAGGAACTGCTGCTGTTCACCTTCACCAAGATTTTGCTCGGCATTCGCTCAAAGGCCCTGCTTGCCCTGCTGTTCTCGGCGGTGGCCGCCTTTCTGTCGGCCTTTCTCGATGCGCTGACGGTGACCGCGGTGATCATCAGCGTCGCCGTCGGCTTCTACGGCGTCTATCACAAGGTGGCGTCCGGCAAGACCTTTCACGACGAAGACCACGAACACGGCGACGACGAGGGCGTGCATGACCATCACCGCGAGCACCTCGAGCAATTCCGCGCCTTCCTGCGCACCCTGCTGATGCACGGCGCGGTGGGCACAGCGCTCGGCGGCGTCTGCACCACCGTCGGCGAGCCGCAGAACCTGCTGATCGCCAACAAGCTCGGCTGGGAGTTCATTGAGTTTTTTCTGAACATGGCGCCGGTGACCATGCCGGTCCTCGCGGTGGGGCTGACAACCTGTGTCCTGCTCGAAAAACTCAAGCTGTTCGGCTACGGCGTCGAAATGCCCGACAACGTGCGGCACATATTGGAGAGCTACGACACGGCGGAAACGCAAAAGCGCACAACGCGGGACGCCGCCCGGCTCATCATCCAAGCCATCGCCGGCATACTGCTGGTTCTGGCCCTCGCCTTCCACGTGGCGGAGGTGGGCTTCATTGGGCTGATGGTGATCGTCATTCAAACGGCCTTCAACGGAATAGTGCGGGAGCACCAATTGGGCAAGGCGTTCGAGGAGGCGCTGCCGTTCACCGCCCTGCTCGTGGTTTTCTTCGCCATCGTTGCGGTGATCCACGACCAGCACCTGTTTCAGCCGGTCATCGAATACGTGCTGAGCTTGGAGGTCTCCGTGCAGCCGGGCATGTTCTACATTGCCAACGGCGTGCTGTCCGCCATGAGCGACAACGTGTTCGTCGCGACGGTTTACATCAACGAGATCAAGGCGGCATTCGACGCCGGCGACATCGACCGGGCGCACTTCGAATTGATGGCTGTGGCCATCAACACCGGCACCAACATTCCGAGCATCGCCACGCCCAACGGCCAAGCCGCCTTTCTGTTCCTGCTGACCTCGTCAGTGGCGCCGCTGATCCGGCTGTCCTACCTGCGCATGGTGCTGATGGCGCTGCCCTACACCGTGGTCATGGGCATCACCGGTTGGGTGGCCGTCCACTACTTCCTCGCTTGATGCCAGCCTTTCGGAGCGAGGGCACCTTGCCCTCGCTTGATTCCAGCCTTTCGGAGCGAGGGCACCTTGCCCTCGCATTGGATTAGGCGGTTCTTGGAAAGGCCACGCCGCACAAGAATTGGTTAACGGCTCAGTAACCCAACTCCTTGTCAATAACGCCTTCAAGCGGCTCCCCGCGCCGCAGGCGCTTAAGGTTCTCCACAAAGCGGTCGATGTTGCGGCCAGCCCGAAACTGGCTGGCCCCGGCGGTATGGGGCGTCATCACCACGTTGGGCATGGACCACAGCGGACTGTCCGCAGGCAGGGGCTCGCGCGGGGCGACGTCTAGGGCCGCCCCGCGAATTTGGCCGCTGGTCAACGCCTCCACCAAGTCGTCCTCCACCATCACCTCGCCCCGGGTCACGTTGACCAGCAAGGCGGAGTCTTGCATGGCGCGCAAGGCGTCGCGGTTGAACTTGTTGCGGGTCTCCGGCGTCAGAGGAACGCAAATGGCCAGCACATCCGAACGCGCCAGCAGCTCATCAAAGAAATCCGGCCCTTCCACCCGCTGCACCTCCGGCGAAGCGGGCACCGCGTCCCGGTCCATGGCGATGACCTGCATGCCAAAGGCGGCTGCCCGCCGAGCCATGGCCCGGCCCGTGCCGCCAAACCCGTACAGCCCCATGGTGGCGCCGGTCAGCTCGATTTCCTGGGCCCGCATCTCCGGCCGGTGATTCCAGCAGTCGGCCCCCAAGCCATGGGCAGTGGCCAATTGGCGGGTAAGCATCAGCAGCAAGCCGAAGGCGTGGTCGGCCAGGTGCTCACCAACCAAGCCCTTCTCGCTGGTCAGGATGACCTCGCTGTTGCGGAACTCGTCGAACAGCAGCGCATCTACCCCGGAGGCAATGGCATGCAGCCAACGCAGCTTGTGAGCTTGCCGAAACAGCCGCCGGGAGATGAAGCCGAGCACCACGTCCGCATCGCCAATGTCCCGGTCCGCCTCGGCAAAGTCCCGAACCACCACCGTGGCGCCGCCGCCCGCTTCCGCCATGCGCTCAAGGTCGGCGTCACTCACTTCCGGCAGGGTCAATCCCGGCAGCACCAGAATCTTCATACGTACTCCATGGCAACCTGGCCGAGACCCTGGACCGCGCCGACATCAAAGTCGCCGTCGTAGCGGCAGGGACCGGCAACGGCCTGCTTGGTGAAGGAGCCGGTGATGATCCGCGCCCCGGCGTCCAGACAACGATCAAAGCGGGCCAGTTGGGCCGCGAGCGCCGCAATGGACGCAAAGTGGTCGTCGATGTGGCCGGCGGCGGCAACCCGCTGCACCGGCTCGCCATCCCGATGCAGGGCAACGGCGATGGCTGGAAACGGGAAGCGTTCCCAATCGAGTTGCCGCTCCTCCCCGACCACGATACCCCATTGGGCCAGATTGTCGGCGATGTGCTCCTCTTGGCCAGCGCTCGGCGGCAAACGGCGTTCTATGAGTTCAAAAGCGGGAGCCACGGTCGCGACCGCGTCAAGCACTTGATTACGGCTCACTGGGCCTTCCAAGGCTCCGCCCAGCCTAAAGCAGAGTTCGTTCTCGATGCCGGGTGTGCGCATCCCAGCCAAGGGGATGCGAGCGCCGCTGTCGAACACCCGATCAGGCAGGATGTGGCCGAAAGGCCGGAAGCCTTCGCCCATGCTGTCCCGGGCCGCCCCGGAAGTCAGGCCCACCTTCCAACCCGCAGGCGCTCCAGCACCCAACGACTCCAACTGGCGCTGCAAACCCGCCTCAAGTTGCTGCCGGTCCGGCATGTGGAAGCTCCAAGACAGTGGCAAAGTCGATAGGCTAACATGATGCTGGCGCGCCGAATTGCTCGGCAACTCAGGGGAAATGACCATGCGCAACGGCTTTCGGGTACTCGACACCGATGCCCACCAGATGGAGCCGCCGAGCATCTGGCGGGAGCGCATCGATCCGGCCTTTGCCGACCGGGCGCCCAGGACCGGCAACTTGGGCGGCGGCCGCACCGGCATGGTGGTGGAAGGCGAGCCCATCACCAAGCAGGATGGCAGCTACCCCATGCACTCCGAGGAGTTTCAGGAGGCCGTGGTGCGCGGCATGGAGAAGCATGAGCAGTCCCGGGCCGAAGGCTTTAGCCCGGCGGCGCGGCTGAGCGACATGGACAGCCACGGGGTCGATGCCCAGGTGCTCTACCCCACCGTCGGCGGGCAGATGCTCGGCAAGGAGTTCCGCGACCTGGAATTGCTGGCCGCCGTCTGCCGCGCCTACAACGACTGGAGCCTCGACTACTGCGCCGCCGCCCCCGAGCGCCTGCGCATGGCCGCCATGCTGCCCATGCAGGCGCCGGACCTCGCCATTGAGGAGGCCCGGCGTACCGCCGAGTTGGGCGCGAGCGCCTTCTACGTGCGCCCCAACCCGGTTTGCGGGCGCAACCTGCACCACGAGGCCAACGAAAGCCTGTGGACCGCCATCGAGGCCCTCGGCAAGCCGGTGTGCATCCACGACTCCGGCTCGCCCTACCTGCCCTCCTTCGGCGAACGCATGGAGACCCACACCTCCGGCCACATCATCGCCCATCCCTTCGAGGCCATGGTGGCCATGATGAGCCTCATCTGGTACGGCGTGATCGAACGCCATCCACGTCTCAAGGTGGTGCACGTCGAAGCCGACGCCGGTTGGCTCCCCTACTGGCTGCAGCGCATGGAGCAGCACTGGGAGTTCTCCGGCAACGCCGAGCATCCGCTGCTCAAGCAACGCCCGACGGCCTACTTCAAGTCCAACTTCCTAGTGGCCTGCCGAGGCGATGAGCGGACCCTGCCGGCGGTTTGCGAGCTGGTGGGCGACGACTACGTGACCTTCAACACCGACTACCCGCACCCCGACGGCACCTGGCCGGCCGGCCTGGCGGACTTGGAGAGCCAGCCCCTGCCGGAGGCCAGCATCCGCAAGATCTTCTGGGACAACGGCGCAGAAGCGTTCGGGCTGGCTTGAGGCGCCGCGTTATCAACGTAGAATACGGCTCCCAGCGCAAACCCAACGGACTCTCATGAAGAACGGCGCCCCGGCAAGCGAGCACGGCAACGCCCAGCAGCGCATACGCGCCGTCTCCGAGTGGCTGTCGGGGCGCATCATCGGCCAAGAGGCGCTCATCGAACGGCTGCTCATGGCCCTGCTGTGCGGCGGCCATCTACTCGTGGAGGGTGCCCCAGGCTTGGCCAAGACCCGGGCCATCAAGGAGCTGGCCAGCGTCGTCGCCGGGGACTTTCACCGCATTCAGTTCACGCCGGACCTGCTGCCCAGCGATGTGACCGGCACCGAGGTGTACCGCCCGGAGGACGGCTCGTTCAGCTTTCAGCGGGGCCCAGTGTTCCACAACCTGCTGCTGGCCGATGAAATCAACCGGGCGCCGGCCAAGGTCCAGTCCGCCCTCCTTGAGGCGATGGCCGAGCACCAGGTGAGCTTCGGCCGCGAGACCTTTCCGCTGCCCGACCTGTTTCTGGTCATGGCCACCCAGAACCCGATTGAGCAGGAGGGCACTTACCCGCTGCCGGAAGCCCAACTCGACCGCTTCCTGATGCACGTCAAGGTGGACTATCCCGACGCCGCGGCGGAAGCGGAAATCCTCCGGCTGGTGCGCACCGAAGTGGCCTCACCAACAGCGGCGTCCCCGCCCCTGGCGTTGGTGGATGAGGCCGCGGTGTTCAGCGCCCGTCAAGCGCTGCTCGCCCTGCACATGGCAGAGCCGGTGGAACGCTACATCATCGCCCTGACCACCGGCTCCCGAAACCCGGCGGGCGAATTGTCCGAATGGCTGGAGTATGGCGCCAGTCCCCGGGGCACCATCGCCCTGGATCAATGCAGCCGGGCGCTGGCCTGGCTCGACGGCCGCGACTTCGTCACCCCCGACGACGTGCAAGCCGTTGCACACGACGTCCTGCGCCACCGCCTCATCCTCTCCTTCGAGGCCGAGGCCCGGGGGGTCAGCACCGATGACGCCGTGGACGCCCTGCTCAACCAAATCGCGGTGCCCTGACCGCAGATTCTTCCGCCGCCATGAACGTCCCGGCCTTGACAGGTGCCTACGTCGAATTGAGCGATCTGCTCGCCCTGCGCCACCGCCGCGCCCCAAGCCGGGAGCAGGCGAGCCTGCGCCGCGGCCACCAAGCCGGTTCCCGCCTGTCGAAGCTGCGCGGGCGCGGCGTGGACTTCAGCGAGGTGCGCCTCTACCAGCCGGGCGACGACGTGCGCAGCATCGAGTGGCGGGTCACCGCCCGCAAGAACAAGCCCCACACCAAGGTTTTCCGCGAGGAGCGGGAGCGGCCCACCTTGGTGGTGGTCGATCAATCCCAGAGCCTGTTCTTCGGCAGCCGGGTTCGGCTCAAATCCGTGGCCGCCGCCGAAATCGGCGCCAGCGCCGCCTGGCGGGCGCTCGCCCACAACGACCGGGTGGGCGGCTTGGTGCTCGGCAACGACCGCGCCCCAGTGCACAAGCCCTTACGCAGCGTCAAGGCCGTGGCCCGGCTGCTGGCCGATCTGGCCGAACAAAACCAAGCCTTGAGCCGCCATACGCGGCTTTTGAACCCAGCCCATTACCGCGACAGCCTGCAGCGCATCCGTCGCCTCGCCCCGAACAGCTTTCGCATCGTGCTGATATCCGACTTTCTCACCGGTGCCGACGCTTGGCACGACGTGGTGCCCAACCTGGCACGCCACAACGACCTGACCCTGGTGCGCGTCGCCGACCCCCTGGAGCGGGCGTTGCCCAAGGCGGAACGCTACAGCATCACTGACGGCTCCGAGCGCTGGCAGTTTCACAGCGGCAATCGCCGGCTGCGCACCGCCTACACCGACCAGTTTGAGCAGCGCGACCAAGCGCTCAGGAGCCTGTGCGCCAATCACGCCGCCCGCTACGTCGCCGTGATGACGGACGACGACCTCGCCGTAGGCTTCCCATGATGGAACAGGAACTGCTGAATCAACTGCGCGACATTCACCTGCCGCAAGCGCCGCTGTGGTGGCCTCCAGCACCCGGATGGTGGGTCTTGATGGCGCTCGCACTCTGCCTCATCGCTTGGGCTGCTGTCCGGCTGTGGCGGCGTTGGCGGCGCTTTAGGCCAGCCCGCACGGCGAGGCTCCTGCATCGGCGGCTGACCCTTGACCTGCACGGCGAGTCGATCGCGCCATCGACCTGGCTGCACCGGACCAATGAAGTGCTCAAGCGCCTAGCTGTCCACGGGCTCGGGCATCGCGAGATGATCCCGGCCTGGGGCGATGATTGGCTGCGCTTCCTGGATGGGCGCTACGGCGAGCCCGCCTTCTCCAGAGGCGCGGGCCGCTGTCTCGGCCGAGCCCGATTCCGCCGCGATGCCGAAGTGGATGTCCAAGCGGTGGACGGCTTGGTCAGCCGCCTGCTCGATCGGGAGTGCCGCCGCTTCTGGCGCTTTTCCCTCGTTTCAGCCACCCGGCGCGAGGACGCCGCCCAATCCTCAGCCGGAGGGCCACCGTGATCGAATGGGTCTGGCCCTACGTCCTGCTGTTGGCACCGCTGCCCGCCCTGCTGCGCTGGCTCTGGCGTCCGCTGGCCAATAGGCAGGCCGCCCTGACGGTGCCGGATGTCGGCACCTTCCGCCTGCAGCCGGAGAGCGCCCTGACCGGGCGGACCCGGCGCTTGCCATGGCGCCCCGCCCTGCTGTGGCTGGCTTGGCTGGCGCTGTTGACGGCCACCGCCCGGCCGCAATGGACCGGCGAGCCGGTCACCTTGCCGACCACCGGCAGGGACCTGATGCTGGCCGTGGACATCTCCGGCAGCATGGGCACCGAGGACATGCAGCTCGCCGATCAACTGGTGGACCGTCTCACGGTGGTCAAGCAGGTGGTTGCGGACTTCGTCGCAGCCCGGCAAGGCGACCGTGTGGGGCTGATCCTGTTCGGCACCAACGCCTACCTGCAAGCGCCCCTGACCTTCGACCTCGCCAGCGTCGAGCGGCTGCTGAACGAGGCGCCGGTGGGCATCGCCGGCGGCAAAACCGCCATCGGCGACGCCATCGGCCTGGCGGTCAAGCGCCTGCGCACCCGCCCGGACGGTGATCGGGTGCTAATCCTGCTGACCGATGGGGCCAACAACGTCGGCGAAGTGGCCCCTGCCAAGGCCGCGGAACTCGCCGCCGCCGAAGCCATTCGCATCTACACCATCGGCGTCGGCGCCGATCAGATGCGCATGCCGGGCATCTTCGGCGCCCTTGGCTCCAGGTTGATCAACCCATCCGCGGAGTTGGACGAAGACACCCTGACGGCCATCGCCAACGCCACGGGCGGCCGCTACTTCCGCGCCCGCAACACCGCCAAGCTGCTGGAAATCTACGACATCATCGACGCCCTTGAAGCCATTGAGCAGGATCCAGAAACCTACCGTCCGATCTCAGCCCTGTACTTTTGGCCCTTGGGCCTGGCGTGGGTGCTGATCTGCGCGCTGCTGGTGCCTATCCCAGGACGCTTGCAACATGATTGAGGCTTGGCAGGACTTCCACTTCCTGCGGCCCTGGTGGCTGCTCGGCACCTTGCCCGCCTTGGCGCTGGCGGCGCTTTGGGCACGCAAGCACCTGGCCGGCTCCCATTGGCAGGACGCCGTGGAGCCGCAGCTACTCGATGCGCTGCTGGAGCGCGCCCAAGAGAGCCGTCACCGCTGGACCGCTTGGGCGGCGGCGTTAGCATTGCTGGTTGGCGCCACCGCGCTGGCCGGCCCCACATGGCAGCGCCTGCCGCAGCCGGTCGAGCAGAAGGAGGACGGCTTGGTCATCCTGTTCGACCTGTCGCTGTCCATGTACGCCGAGGATCTCAGCCCCTCAAGGCTGGCGCGGGCTGGCCACAAGATCGCCGACGTGCTCCGCACGCGCGACGAAGGCTTCACCGCGCTGGTGGCCTATGCCGGGGACGGCCACGTCGTCGCCCCCCTGACCGACGACGTGCGAACCATCGAGAACCTGCTGACGGCGCTGAGCCCGGCCATGATGCCGGTGTTCGGCAGCAACCCAGCAAGCGCCTTGGACCTAGCCCTCGAACTCTTCGCCAACGCCCGCATGGCGCAGGGCCGCCTGCTCATGGTGACCGACGGCATTGATCGGGTCAGCGAAGTCACCGCCCGCTGCAGCCGCCGCTTTCCGCTGTCCGTCCTCGGTGTCGGCACAGATGCGGGGGCACCGATTCCGCTGGAGTTCGCCAATCAGCCAGGCCAGCAACTACAGGACAGCCAGGGCCAAATCATCCGAGCGTCCTTAGACAGCGACCGGCTGGCCACCGTGGCGGACCTCTGCCATGGACGTTACCGCCCCCTCGGGGTGGGCGATGCGGACATCAGCTACCTGCTGGCGACGCCCCTGCCCGGCGAGGCCCGAAGCCAGGAACTCGACCGGGAATTCGACGTCTGGGCGGACTTCGGCTACTGGGGCGCGGTGCTCCTGCTGCCGGTCCTGCTGCTTGGCTTTCGCCGCGGCGTCCTGGCCTGCGCCCTGGTCTGCCTGCTGCCCTTCCCGGCCAGCGCCGGCCTCTGGGAGGATCTGTGGCAACGCCGCGACCAACAGGGCTGGCAAGCGCTGGAGGACGGCAGCGCGGAGGCGGCCGCCGAGCTCTTCGAGGACCCGGATTGGCGCAACGCGGCCCGCTACCGCAGCCAGGACTACCAAGGCGCCGCACAGGGCTGGAGCGCGGCCCAAACCCCCACGGATCACTACAACCTCGGCAATGCCCTGGCTCAGCTTGGCGACTACCAAGCCGCAATCACCGCCTACGACCAGGCCCTGTCCGGTGCGCCGAACCACGAGGACGCCGCCTTCAACAAGGCGCTCATGGAGCAGCTTCTCGAACAGCAGGCCGGCGAGGCGGCGCAATCCGGCAACCAGCCGAGCCCCGGCGAAAACGACGACCAGCCGCCCCAGCAGGACGGCCAAAGCGCCGACGGACCGCAGCAAAGCGAGGCGGGCTCGGACCCATCCGAGGCGGAAGACAGCCAAGGAACGGGCCAACAGGAGGAAACCAACGAGGGCGATCCGCTGTCAAACGCCGAAACCGCCGACGCCGAGGGCAGCCGCGACGAGCAGCAGGAGGCCTTGGAGCAGTGGCTGCGCCGGGTACCCGACGACCCCGGGGGCCTGTTGCGGCGAAAGTTTCAATACGAAACCAACCAGCGGCTGCGCCAAGGCGACTACCGCAACCGCGAGCAGGACAAGATCTGGTGAAACCGCCCAATCAAGCGGCCAGTTCGAGGGCGGGACGCCCTCGCTCCGATGGACCTCGCGGCTGCCGAGCCCTGCGGTGGCTTGGGGTGTTGGCCGTTGTGTTCGCCGCCAGCGCCAACGCCGCCATCACGGCCACCTTGGACCGCCAAGCCATCGATGAGCTGAGCACCGTCCAACTCACCCTGCGCGCGGAAGGCGCCAGCCAAAGTGAGGAAATCGACCTGAGCCCCTTGGAGAACGCCTTTGAAGTGGTCGGCACGAACACCACCACCCAGTTTCGCAGCGTCAACGGCCAAGTCAGCCAATGGGTCGAATACCAGATCAACCTGCGTCCCAAGCGAAGCGGCTGGCTGGATATCCCTCCGCTGAGCCTCGGCGGCCAGCAGAGCCCGTCCCTGCGCCTGCAGGTCATTCCATTGGACGCCGGCGTGCGCGACGCCATCAAAGCCATGATCTTCTTCGAAGCCAGTGCCGCCCCCAACCCGGTGCACGTTCAAGCGCAAACCATACTGACCCGCAGCCTGTTCTACGCCAACGGCGTGCAGGTCTATAGCGACCTGCCCGCGACGCCCGAAATCCCCGGCGCCCTGGTCATCCCCCTGGGCGAGAACCGCTCCGCCACCGCCATCCGCCAAGGCCGGCCCTACGGGGTGCTCGAACAGCGCTACGCCGTCTTCCCGGAGCAGAAGGGCCGCCTGAGCATCCCGGAAATCTCGGTGATGAGCTCGGTGCGCCTGCCCGGACCGGCGGGCGGTCGGCGCTCCGGCATCCGCGTGAGCACCCCGGAAATCCAGATCGAGGTGCTGCCCATCCCCCCGGACTATCCGGCCGACCAGCCTTGGCTGCCGGCCGAAAACGTCTCCATCGCCGAAGCTTGGCAGCCCGCCGAGCCGCGCTTTCACGTCGGCGAGCCGGTGCAGCGGACCATCCGGGTCAACGTGGTGGGCAACACTGGCTCCTCGGTGCCCCCGCTGAACCTGAACCTGCCCGAACGCTTCTTCAAGCAATACCCGGAACCTGTGCGCCTCGACGACGGCAATTCCAACCTCGGCGCGCAAGGCAGCCGCCAGGAGACCCACTCCATCATCCCTGTTCATCCCGGCGAAACGACGCTCCCACCGCTCCGGCTCACCTGGTGGGATAGCGTCAACGAGCGGGTCCAGGAAGCCGTCCTGCCGGGCCGGACCCTGCGCATCACCGGCGAAGCGCCGGCTGGCGCGTCGTCCGCGGGCGAGGCATCCGTGCAGGAAGCGCCCAGCCGTGAGCCCGCCAATGCGGCAAACGCCGAGCCCGCCGCACTCCCAGACGTTAACGCTCCATCGCCCACCGAGCCCGCTTATCCGACCTGGCTGTTGGCCCTCACCGCCACCGGATTCCTTGGCTGGCTGACCACTTGGCTGCTCATGCACCGCCGCCGCAAGCCGACCGCAGTCTCTGCCCAGCCCGATGCCGCCACAGCCGCATGGAAGGCGCTGAACCAAGCCTGCAAAACCGATCAATTGGCAGCCATGCGCAACGCCTGGCTCGACTGTTTGGGCGCCCAATGGCAACTCTCCGACGCCAACACCCTGGTCCGCATCCGCCAAACGCCCAAGGCCCGCGAACTGCTTGAACGCCTCAACCGCGCCCTCTACGCCAGCGACCCGAACGGGACAATCAGCGGCGAGGAACTCCTAAGGGCCACCCGTGCGCTGATGAAGGAGGAAGATGAACGGGAGCAGGCCGAAGCGCCTCTGCCCGCGCTGCATGGACAATCGAGTCCAGTCTCCGAACCGGTCTGACTCGTTAGAATGGGTTCCTGCATGGTGGCGCACTCAACTTCACAGGAGCGACGCCGTGAACGACCTACTTTCTGTCAACGAGGCCAAATCGCGGTTCGCCGAAGTGATTCGCCAAGTGCGCGTGGGCAGAACAATCACGATCTCCTACCGGGGAGAGCCAGTTGCAGAGATGCGCCCAACGGGGAAGTCCAAGTCTTGTGCGGCACAGCTTGAGGAGTTGAGGCGGCAAGAAATTCTGATTCACTCAAAGGAACCTCGCAGAGATATCGCCCCCGACGAACCATCGCTCGGAGCGCTCGATCGGTTCCTCGCCGAACGCAACGATTGATCGTACCGCTTCCACCGAGGCCATCAACCCTATGGCCTTCCCGGCCCGCGAGCGGGGCTAAGCGGCGGACGCACCCTCGCCCGCATCGCGGCTGGACTCGACGCCTTGGAACAGGGCGACCTGGATTTCGTCCTCCCGTTCACGAGTTTGGGCAATGTCGTAGCTGTTTTGCATTCGCATGAGCGTGTCCATAGATACGCCAAACGCCTTTTCAATTCGCAACGCCATCTCTGGTGACAATCGAGCGCGCTCGTTCAGAAGTGCAGAAAGCGCTGCCCGCGTCACCCCAAGCGCCTTTGCCGCGTCCGTGACGGACAGATTCAGCGCCTCGATGATTTCGTGCTTCACAAACCCGCCGGGATGAACGGGCTCCTTTAGTCGGATGCCTGGTGTCGAGCTCATAATTGCCTCTCAGTGGTAGTCTTCATAGTCGAGATCGACAATCTCCATTTCTCCGCTGTCAACCCAGAATGTGAGTCGCCAGTTCGCGGTGACTGACAGACTCCATGTACCCTTGCGGTCGCCGGTCAGTTTGTGCGCCCGCCAACCCGGCACCGTCCGCAGTTCCTCCTCCCGCTCCATATCCTGCAGAAAGGAGACCATGCGCCGGAGCTTCGGTGCAATCGCCGCCTGCACACCAGAAGCATCGTCATTCTGAATGAGCCTGCGTAGCCCCCTGTGCGCAACGTTTCTGATCTTCATTTCTGATCGTATCCCCAAAAATGTATAGCGTCAAGCTACACTTTCCATCAAATCCAATCGTGTCCAACCCATCGGGTCTGCACCAGTTCTGCACCCGCTCCCTGCCGGAACGGCTGGCGCGGTGGGCGATGCGCCACAGCGCGGCCATGCGGTCTGTCAGATGTCCAGCGGCGCTCGGAAGGGCGCCCAGCTGATTAATTGACAGGTTTTTCCGCAGCTTTTACGTGAAATATTTGCCATTGAAAAGACTAAAACCCCTCTTAGGATTCAAAGAAGCGGGCTCGCGTGAAGTGGCAATTGGGCATTAGGGATGTAGTCGATGCCTTGCACCCGAAACAGCGTGAAATCGAAGCGCGAATCTCCAACTGAGCTCCTAAGCGAGGGAATCGAGATGAAGATGAAAAGGCTACTGTTCTGGTTTCTCGCTGCGATGCCGTTGCTGTTGCCATTTGCATCGAACATCGCTGCAGAAGGGTTGATCGAGGAAATCGTCGTAACCGCTCGAAAGCGGGACGAGAATCTCATGGACACGCCGCTCTCTGTGAGTGCGCTCACCGCAACGGATCTCGGTCGATTTCAGGTTGATGACCTAGGCGACATCCAGAACATCGTCCCGAACCTAAGCCTCAATATCGGAGATGCCGCCAATGCGGTCATCTACATCCGCGGTGTAGGGCAACGAGACTCGCTTTCATTCGCTGACCCGGGGGTCGGCGTTTACTTGGACGATGTGTACATGGGCCGTGCGCAGGGCTCCTTCCTGGACGTGGTTGACGTCGAGCGCATCGAAGTCCTGCGCGGACCGCAGGGCACCCTATACGGACGCAATACCATCGGAGGCGCCATCAAGTACGTGAGTGCCGAACCTACGTCTACGCCACTCCTTGAGCTGGAAGCTGGGATCGGCAACTACGGCGAACAAAGGTTCAAGGCAACCTGGAGCGGTCCCTTGAGCCAAGACGGCGACCTTCTCGGGCGCCTGACCCTCACGCACATTGCGCACAATGGCTACAACGAGAATGACTTTGGCGAGGCCGGCTCCAACACAGACGGCGACAAAGAGACCTTCGCCGGCCGCCTGCGCCTGCAATACGCCCCGAGTGAGGATCTAAGCTTCAGCTTCACCGCTGATCGATCGGTCAACGACCCGGGCCGGTCCATCACGCCGACCAGGGTGACCGCTGGCCCCACGCTCGTCCAAAACACGGCGCACTTCCAGCCCAACAGCGATCCTTTCGACATCGAAGCCAATTTCAATGATGTGGAGCGGCTTGAGGTGGAGGGAGTCGGCCTGACGGTCGAGTACCAGCTATCCGATGCCATCCAACTGAAGTCCATCACATCCTTCCGGCAGCTCGACTACGAAACGCACATCGATTTGGACGGCACCGGCTTCGAGGTCTTTGGTGTCCACGTCGATCAGAGCCAAGATCAGTTCAGCGAGGAATTGCAGCTTTCCTACGATGCAGGTGGCCCGGTCAAGGCGCTTCTGGGCGTTTTCCACTTCTCAGAGGACGACGTCACCCCCGATGGCATCAGCAACACCGAGCCAATCGATTTCAGCGGCGGCGCAGGCGTGTTCTTCTCGCCCTACGGCACCGTCAGCGAGAATGACCAATCGGTCGAGGCCAACGCCGCCTTCGGCGAGATTTCCTGGTCCGTGACCGATGCCCTCGAAATCACGCTCGGTGCCCGCTACACCTCCGAATCCAAGAAACTGAAACGCAAAGCATGCCAAGCGTTTGGCGCCTTCGGCATGGTGTTGCCGCACATTGATAGTTGCACTCCTCCACCGAACTCATCAAACCCGTTCGCACTGAACCTCGATCTCAGCGAAGACTTCAACAAGGTGACGCCGAAGTTCGGCGTCAGTTATAGGTTCCAAGATGCGGGCCTTGCCTACTTCAACTACGCCCGCGGCTTCAAGAGCGGTGGCTTTGACGGCCGCATCGGATACAACGGCGCGAGCGATGATGGCGCGGTGAGCACCCAAGCGCTCCCCTATGATCCCGAAGTCGCGGACACCTACGAGATTGGCTGGAAGTCAGCGCTTGCCGACGGACAACTACGGATCAGCGCCGCCGCATTCCTGAACGACTATCAGGACCTGCAACTCAGCAGCTTCTCCGCAACACCGACCGGTGGCTTCGCGACCGTGTTCACCAACGCGGGCGAGGCCGAGAACTGGGGGTTCGAAGCTGAACTACTCGCCAGTCCAGCACCGAGTTTTCTAGTGAGCCTCGGGATCGGCTACTTGGATGCCAAGTACCAGGAATTCATCAACAGCGCCAATGAAGACGTTGGCAGTTCGCTCACCCCGATTAACTCGCCTGAGTTCACCGGAAACCTCGGCTTTGAGTACCAACACTCCCTTGGATCAGCGCTTCTGATCCTTGGTGTTGACCTGAGCTACCGATCGGACTACCACGTGGACGTCAACAACCTCGAAGCGCTTCACCAAGACGCCTTTGCCCTCGTCAACGCATCAGCCACCGTGGAGAGTCAGGACGGCAAGTGGAGCGTCTCACTCGGCGTGAAAAACCTCTCGGATGAGGAGTACATCACCCACGGCTTTGACCTGACGGCGTTTCCGGGAGTGGGGCTGGCCTACTTCGGGCAACCACGAACCTATCGCATCCAAGCACGCTACCGCTTCCTCTAGGGCGCCTCAATTCGAGTCCCGTTCGCTCCGCGCTCCTCGGCTCGGGCCGGCGGCATCGATTCGGAACCCAGAAGCGTACGCACCCCGGTCCTGTCACCGCAATGAATCGTCACGACACACCAATCGCCAAAGTCGTCCAGACACCCCGTATAGGCATTAGCGCCCTGACCTGCGGCAACCCCGAGGCGGAGACTATCCTATTCATTCACGGCAACCTCTCGTCATCCATGTTTTGGGCGCAGACCATGGCGGCCTTGCAGGACGAGTTCTTTTGCATCGCACCGGACCTACGCGGATTCGGGGCAACGCAGCCCCTGCAAATAGACGCCACCTTGGGACTGGACGACATGGCTGAGGATCTGCTGGCCTTGACCGACGGGCTTGCGCGACCGAGGTTTCATGTAGTGGGACACAGCATGGGCGGCGGTGTGGCGATGAAAGTGATGCTCATGCGGCCCGAAGCCCTTCAAAGCGTGACGCTGGTGAACGCGATTTCACCCTACGGCTATTCAGGCTCCATCGATGAACAGGGAACGCCCTGCCGTGCCGACGGCTCACCTGGAGGGGCTGGGTATGTGGATGCTGAGCTCGTTCGGCGTATAGCGATGGGAGACAGGGGCCAGGACAGCGCCTTCTCCCCACGTAACGTTCTTTCGCAGCTTTACTTCAAACCGCCGTTCACTCCACCAAATTTTGAAACTCTGCTTGATTCGATGCTCTCCACGCGCGTCGGCAGCAGTTGGTACCCGGGCGACGCCCTGAAGTCAGACTGCGGACCCGGGCTCGCACCGGGGAAGCGCGGCATCGTCAATGCCATGTCCAGGCACTATTTCGATGCCTCAGGGATCGTCAACATCCAGCCCAAACCGCCGTTGCTTTGGATTCGTGGCACCGAGGACTTGATTGTGTGCGACCAGGGCCAACCCACAGACCCTGATTCCGAAGCAGCAGATGGAGGGGAGCACGCTTCGACACCGCCACAGCCCATGATCAGGCAGACTCGCCGCGTCCTAGAGGACTATCGCAGCGAGGGCGGAAGCGTCATCGAGCACCCGATCGAGGATGCGGGGCACACGCCGTTCGTGGAAAAGCCCACCGAATTCAATCGCGCACTGGCGCAGTTCGTGCATTCGGTCAAAGACGGTTAAGCCGGGGCTTGGTCCAACGCTTGAAAGAGGCGCCCCATTCGCTTCAAAAGGTCATCAAGGGTGCGTTCGAAGTGGCCGATTAGCAGTTTTTCCAAGGTAGCACTCGCCAGCACATGGGTGATTCGCAGGTCACTTGAGCTCTTTTGCTTGATCAGCATGCCGCGCGTTACAGCCAGCGAGACGCGCTTCTCCTTGGTCCGGCTTGAGCCTGTGCGCATGGATTGGCAGGCGTCACTCATGGTAAGCGGCTGGCCCTTCCAGATGCCGAGCAGCGAATGCACAAAGGCGTACCAGTACTCCTCCGTGTGGAAGAGCATTTTGAAGGTGGTGTTCCAGTCATTCGTGTAATCCACCAAAAACTCCGCCCAAGGCAACAGAAAGCGTTTGTCTACCATATCGCTGTCGCGGGATATCCTGTCCAGCAGACGCTGGGGGCTTGTGGCGAGCAGACCCGACTCGTCAAGAAAGTGCAACGCTTCAGTGAGGGTGTCGCGAAAGTGCATGCGCCCCCCATCCAGCATCTCCTCCGTCGGTTCAAGATGCGTTCGGCGCAGATCTGTCCGATCCTTTGTTTTGAAGAACAGGTGTTCGGTAATGAGCTTCTGGAGACGGTTTTGCCGGGTTTTGGATGAACCGGTCTTCATGCAATCACAGGCTTCACTGATGTTCAGCGGGGTTCCGCGCCAGTGATAGACCAGCGTGACCGTAAAGAGATACCAGTACTCTTGGGAGAAGTAGTCCTTTCCGATGTCGTCGAGCCAGCGCTGCCCATAGTGGTCCATGTAGGCAATCCACTTGATGAGGGTCTCAGGGTTCGAAGCGAAGTTGGGGCCAGCTTTGTTCACAAGCGTCTCAATTGGGGCTGTGCGGCACTCTGATGGCCCCGGGAATCCTCACTCCCGCCCCAAGCTCTTGGTCACTACCTCGAACACGTCCTTTGACAAGCCTTCCTTGGCTTCGAGGCGCTCCAGGCCCGCCTTCATGTGGCGTTGCCGGGCCGCGTCGAACTTCTTCCATTGGGTCAAGGGGGTCAGCAGCCG
>CAZRBP010000002.1:0-5467 GCA_964598305.1 uncultured Pseudomonadales bacterium
ACGGTCATTGAGGAACTCGTGGTCACCGCCCGCCGCCGGGAGGAGAACGTGCAGGACGTGCCCATTCCGGTGACTGCCTTGTCCGGCCAAGACCTCAAGGACCGGGCAGCGGACGAAGTGCGCGACCTCATGCGCATTACGCCGAACATGGATTTCCAGCAGGCGGCATCCGCCAAAAACACCGCTCAGGTGTTTCTTCGCGGGATAGGTCAAGTGAACTGGGCGCCGACTCAAGACCCGAAGATCGGCATTTACCTCGATGGCGTTTACCTAGGCCGCTCCCAAGGCGCCGTATTCGACTTCCTGGATGTGGACCGCGTCGAGGTTCTGCGCGGTCCCCAAGGCACGCTGTTCGGCCGCAACACGACGGCTGGCCTCATTCATGTCATCAGCAACCGCCCCCAAGAGGAATTCGACTACGCCGTAAGCACGGGCGTCGGCAACGACGGCATCCTGACCGGCGAAGCCATGATCAACATCCCCTTAAGCGACACCTTCGCCGCTCGGCTGGCGGTCCAGCATCGTGAGACGGACGGCTACGTCAAGAACACCGGCACCGGCGAGGATTGGAACGATGAAAACTCGCAGATGGCGCGACTGTCGTTGCGTTGGCAGCCGAACGACCGCTTCCTCGGCGATCTGATCGTGGACATGCAGCGCGTCCGGGAGAACGCCGGATTGGGAAGCTGTGAATGGGGTGGCCCGGACAACGGTGCCGAAGCACCCTTCCTCAGCCTGCAAAGCGCTGCGTACTGGTTGGGGGTTTACGACGAGATAAAGGACACCTGCAACGCCACCAAGCCGTACGAATCCGGCGAGAACGACCCCGCTGAGAACAACGTGGATGCCCTGAACTTCGCCTTGAACTTGGAGGTCGATCTCGGCTTCGCCACCCTGTCATCCATTTCCTCCTATCGCGACCTGGAGGACTTCAACGGATCCTGGGGTTGGGGGTCGGATACCGTTGGCACGGCGTCGTACCTGGAGGTCATCGGCGTTGACGACAACAAGGCCGAACAGTGGAGCCAAGAATTGCGCCTGTCCGGCGTGGCGTTCAATGACGCTGTCGATTGGACCGTCGGTGGCTACCTGTTTGAGGAGGATGCGAACAACAATTTGGACGTGCCCCTGTTCCGGGATGTCCCCTTTCCCAATTGCGCGGAGTCCCCGATCTCCTGTTTTCCCTTTCCCTTGATTCCGGGCACGCCCCTGGCCCCTCTGGCCGGTGTGCCCTTCGGCATCGTCGCCCAGCAGCTTTTCCAAATCGGTGGCAGCCGCTTTCAGATATTTGATGCGACCAATTCATCCGAAGCGCTTTTCGGGGAGATCACATGGCGATTCCTAGACCGGTTCTCGCTGACAGCGGGTGTGCGGCACACTTGGGACAAACGCGAGTTCACGCGCACGGAGACGCTTCTCATCGGCCTGCCCGACCCAACCTTGGCCTGTCCGCTAGGCACCCCGCCGCCGGTCAACGGCACCACCTGCCACGTCGAGGAGAAGTTCAGCGAGACGACGCCGCGCGCGATCCTGAGCTACAACATCAACGACAACGTGATGGTCTATGGCGGCTGGAGCCGGGGCTATTCCAGCGGCGGGTTCAACCAGGACGTGCGCATGCGGCCATTCGAACCGGAACTGTCCGGCAATTGGGAAGCGGGCTTGAAGTCCGTGCTCATGGACGGGCGGCTGCTCATGAACCTGACCGCATTTCACAACACTTACGAGAACCAGCAGCTCACGGTGGGCCGCACGGTTGACGGGCAACCCACGGCCGACTTGATCAACGCCCAAGAGGCGACGCTCTACGGCTTCGAAGGCGAGTTTCGGGCCGAGCTGCCTGCTGGGTTCTATGCGCTCGGCTCCTTTGGAATTCTCGACGGCGAGTACGATGAATTCAACGTCCAAGACAATCTGACCGATCCAGTCACCGGCGTGGAAGTCATTGTCACCCGGGATCTGTCGCACACCGAGGTGGTGCGCCAATCGCCGGTCACCTACAGCATCGCGGTGGGCAACCATCAAGCACTCGGCAACGGGGGCACCCTGAATGCGCAGCTCGGCTGGGCCTTCCGCACACGCACTTACAACACGTTGGAGACCCAGCGCTCCTCCCGTCAAGGCAAGTACGGGCTGATGGACGGCCGCGTGGTCTGGAACCTGCCCAACGGGCAGACTTCGATCTCGCTCTGGGGCTCCAATCTGCTCGATCGGGAGTACTACGGCGCCGCCATCGACTTGACGGGTGGCGCTTCACCGGCAGGAACCAACACCAAGTACTGGGGCGAGCCGCGCCGCTTTGGCATCGAGTTCAGGCATAGCCTGGGCGGGTCATGAAAACAGCGGGCTGTGCGCCTTGGCGTGGGGCACTGGGCTCCGCCATCAAAAATTGGGGAACGCAGCATCCATGTTCATTGCAATGAATCGATTTCAGATCGCCAAGGGCTTCGAAGCCGGGTTCGAGAAGGTTTGGCGCGAGCGCGACACCTACCTGTCCGAAGTGCCCGGCTTCGTGGACTTCCACCTGCTCAAAGGCCCGGAAGGCGACGACCACGTGCTCTACGCCTCCCACAGCGTCTGGGAAAGCCGCGAGGCGTTCATTGCCTGGACGGAATCCGAGCATTTCCGCAAGGCCCATGCGCAGGCCAGCGCTCCCAAGGGAACCTACTTGGGCCATCCCAATCTGGAGACCTTTGAAGCGGTGCTCTAGTCGATTGCCGTGCCTCGCGTCGCCGTAGTCGGCTCCGGCAATGCCGGGCTATGCGCTGCTTTGGCGGCAGCTCAGCAGGGTGCCGAGGTCATCGTTCTGGAGGCGGGCGGCGAGTCCGATTTCGGTGGCAACAGCCGCTACACGGCCGGGGCCATGCGCTTCGCCTACCGGGACCGGGACGATGTGCTGGCCTTGGTCGATACACAAGATCCCCGCATCGCGGCCTGCGACTTCGGCGCCTACCCCGAGGCCGAGTTTAATGCGGACCTGCGCCGTTTCTCCGATGGCGCGCCACTCAACCCGCTTCAGCGCCTGCTGGTTCGGGAAAGCCGCCCGACGCTCCGATGGCTGGCGGAATCCGGCGTTTCCTTCGAGCCGATCTATGATCGACAAGCGGTGCTCTCTGAGGGTCGCTATCGTTTCTGGGGCGGGTTGACGCTGGCCGCAGCAGGCGAGGGCGAGGGGTTGGTCAACCGCGAACGGGAATTGGCGGAGGCGGCTGGGTGCCAATTCGTGCTCAACGCCGACGTTTTCGCATTGCTTGATTGGAAAGGCCACGTGACGGGTGTGCGCACCGCCTCCGGAGCCGAGGTCAACGCCGATGCCGTGGTGCTCGCCTGCGGGGGCTTTGAAGCGAGCGCCGATCAGCGGGCGTCTCATCTTGGCGCGGCCTGGCGCAATGCCCGGGTGCGCGGCACGGCCCTGAACCAAGGCGCGGGGCTGACCTTGGCCCAGCCGGTTGGCGCGGCCTTGGCCGGTGACTTTGAGCGCTGTCACGCCGTGTGTATGGACACGGCAACGCCGGACTTCCGGGGCAGCGCCATGCCCCACGTCGAAAGGCGGCGCTTTCGCCGCATCAGCTACCCCTTTGGCATCATGCTCAACCGGGACGGCAAGCGGTTCGTCGATGAGGGCGCGGACTTCCGCAACTACACCTATGCCCAGTACGGCGCCGCCGTGCTGGAGCAGCCCGGCGCAGTGGCATGGCAGATCTTTGACGCCGTTGGCGCGGGCCTGCTCTACGACGACTATTTCGAGGAATCGGCCACTCATTGGCAGGCCCCAACCCTATCTGAACTGATTCAAAAGTTGCCCAGCATCAACCGTTCCCAAGCGATGCGAACCCTGGATGCCTACAACGCCTGCGCGCCGGGAAAGGGCTTTGATCCCGCCATCAAGGACGGTTGCGCCACCCACGAGCTCAATCCGCCCAAGAGCAACTGGGCAATGCCCCTCTCGCAACCTCCCTTTCATGCCTTTGAAGTCACCTGCGGCGTCACCTTCACCTACGGCGGATTGGCGGTGGACGTGGACGGCCGGGTGCTCGATGAACGTGGTCAGCCCCTCAAAGGCCTGTTTGCGGCGGGAGAGCTGGTCGGCGGCATGTTCTTCGACGGCTATCCCGGCGGTTCCGGCCTGACCGCTGGCGCCGTCATGGGACGCCGGAGCGGTGCCCGCGCGGCTCAGGTATATTAGGCGCTTTATTGATTCGGGGGACCACATGGATTTTGAAATTCCACAGGACTTGGCGGACTACCTCAAGGAACTCGACGACTTCATCGAGCGCGAGATCAAGCCGCTGGAGGAGCGCGACGACAACATCCGCTTCTTCGACCACCGCCGGGAGGATGCGCGAACGGACTGGGAGCGGGGCGGGCTGCCCAACGAGGAATGGGAAGCGCTCATGGCGGAGGCCCGTCGCCGCGCCGATGCGGCGGGCCACTACCGCTACGCCTCTCCCAAGGAGTACGGAGGCCGCGAGGGCACCAACCTCGACATGGCCATCATCCGCGAGCATCTGGCCGTCAAGGGCTTGGGCCTGCACAACGACCTGCAGACCGAGCATTCGATCGTTGGCAACAACGTGGGCCTCTTGCTGATGATCCTGTACGGCACCGAGGAGCAGAAGGCCGAATGGATCGATGACATCGCAGAGGGTAGGCGCGGATTTGCCTTCGGCATCACCGAGCCGGAGCACGGCTCCGATGCCACCCACATGGAAACCAACGCCTACCGCGACGGCGACGAATGGGTGATCAACGGCGCCAAGACTTGGAACACCGGCATTCACAAGGCCAAGTACGACATGATCATGGCCCGCACCGCCGGCAAGGCCGGAGACGGGGAGGGCATCACCGCCTTTCTGACGCCCACCGACTCGGAGGGCTTCAAGATCGAGGAAATGCTCTGGACCTTCAACATGCCCACCGACCACGGACGCATTTCCTTGAAGGACGTACGGGTGCCCCACGGCGCGATCTTCGGTGGCGAGGGCCGCGGCCTGCAGATCGTGCAGCACTTCTTCAACGAGAACCGCATTCGCCAAGCCGCCTCCAGCCTCGGCGCCGCACAGTTCTGCATCAACGAATCCGTGCGCTACGCCACCGAGCGCAAGCCCTTCGGCAAGCCGCTCTCCTCCAACCAAGGCATCCAGTTCCCGCTCGTGGAGTTGCAGACCCAGTGCGAGATGCTGCGCGCCCTAATCCACAAAACCGCCTGGCTGATGGACAAGCAGGGCGCCTTCTCCCAATCGGACAAGGTGTCGATGTGCAACTACTGGTCGAATCGCCTCTGCTGCGAATCAGCGGACCGGGCCATGCAGGTGCACGGCGGCTTGGGCTACTCCCGCCACAAGCCCTTCGAGCACATCTACCGCCACCACCGCCGCTACCGCATCACCGAAGGCGCGGAGGAAATCCAAATGCGCCGCGTAGCCGGCTACATGTTCGGCTACATGAAGCAGCGGGCGCCCAAGGG
>CAZRBP010000002.1:5567-47968 GCA_964598305.1 uncultured Pseudomonadales bacterium
TGCGCCGCGTAGCCGGCTACATGTTCGGCTACATGAAGCAGCGGGCGCCCAAGGGAGTGCGGGAAGGCTAACGCTCCGCTTCAAGCAGGTGGCCACTGTGAAAGCACCCGGCGCAGGTATTCGTCGAACAGAGGCACCGTGAAGCCGGTATCCCCGTGGGCTGGGCTGTAGATCATGCCCTTTTCGATGAGCTTGGCTCGGGTTGGGGCGACGGCACCTACACCTCGAGAAAGGACTCGGCTAATGTCCCCGGACCGATGCGGCCCAGGGCCGAGTTCCGCCATGGCCCGCAAGTAGCGTTTTTCCGATGGGGCAAGGCGGTCGAAACGGGCTCTGAAGAAACTGGCGTCGAGTTCCGCTGTTGCTTGTGCCGTAGCGGCAGCAACATCGCCCGCGGTTATCGGAGAGGTCGCGGCGCAATCCCAACTGTGTTTGCCCCACTCTTGAATGAAGTAGGGATAGCATCTTGTGTGCTGCGTGATCGCCGAAAGCGCGTCGGCATCAAAGGTGACGCCGTGTTTGTTGGCTGGCGCTTCAAGGGCATATCGGGCAGCGTCTTCCGGCAACGGGCCGATTTCGGGAAAGCTGAACAGCCGTTCGGCGTAAGACTTCGCGGCCGCTGCGTGGGCCACGAGTTGGGGCAGGCCAGCACCGACGAGCGTAACGGGGAGTTGCCTTTGGGCAGCGCGGTGAAGTGCGGCAATCAATGCGGCGAGTTGGCTCTCTTCAACGTACTGCAGCTCGTCAATAAACAGGACAACGGCGGTGTGCTGGGCTTTTGCGGCTTCGCCTACCCCAGTGAGTAAATCACTGAGGTCGAAGTCCAAGTGGCCACTGTCAGCGACCCCCGGTTCCGCTTCGACGTCAATGCCAATGCTGATGTCGTCGAAATTGACCTTCATCGCCCCGACGAATCCGGCGAGTGCGTGAAGCGCTCGCTTCACGGCATCCCCGGCGGCGGCCCGGCGGCTCATCTTCACTAGCGCACTGTGCAGCGGCGCGGCCAGCAAGCTGGGCAGCGAGCGATCCTCCGGGGCTTCCAGCAAGAGGGTGGTGAAGCCCTGGCATTCCGCGTCCTGGCACATGCGGTTCAGGAGCACCGTTTTGCCGACGCCTCGAAGCCCGACCATGAGCAGGCTTTTGGCCGCCAAGCCGTTGCGGATGCGGTCCAAGGCGATGGCGGCATCGTCAATTAGGTCATCACGTCCGGCAAGTTCGGGCGGGGGCGCACCGGCACCGGGTGCGTATGGGTTGGTTCGGGCATCCATTTATACCGAAGTTAACCCAAGTTACCTGAAATCGCAAAACTCTGACTAGTGCTTAATTTGACCGAAGTTATCCAAGGTTATCTAAATTCGTTAACTTTGGCCGCCTGCCCGCTAAAGCGCCGCGCCTTCGCTGCCGATGGGTGCCCAAGCGAGCAGCGAAGCATCGTGCGGGAACTCGTTGCGCACCAACTCGGTGCCGGCGGCGTCGGCCATTTCCTTGTACTGCATCCAGGACAGCACTGCGGCGATGGGGGTGTCGCGGCCCTCATCGAATTGCAGGGGGCCATAGACATTGGCGGTGTAGATGAGGTCGTCCTCGCCAATGCGCTGGGTGGCGTCATGCCGTGCGCCTGCCGGTTCGTAGAACCAAGTGCCGGGGCCGTAGCCGTCCGGGGGGCCGGCCCGGTAGCCGATGCGCCCGGAGAGCACCATGAAGTCGGCGGCGCCTAGGTGATAGTGGGGCGCTGCCACGCCGTTGTGGCGCACGATTAGGGAGACAACGCCGGTTTCCTCGCTGACGCGCAACACCTTGAGGCCGAGGTCCGGGGTGTCCGGGTTGACCGACCAAGGCACCTGTCGCGTGTCGATGAAGTGCGGATGGGTGGCCTGCTGCTCGCTGGCCGCGACCGCCTCCGCAGCGCGTACCAGTTCCCCGGCATCGCTGTCGGCAATCGCCAAGGGTTCCGGCGGACCTTGGTAGGCAGGCGGGCGCGGCTGCATGCATTCAGCCAGCGTGTTGGGCACCAAGGTGATGCCGCGCGCCTCGGCGGCGGCTTGGACGTCCAGGCTGGTGAGGACACCGGCCACCGACTGCCCGTCATCGCCGAGAAAGACCACTGGGCCATAGAAGTTGGCCAGAAACTCGGTGTCCTCTTCAGCCTCCCAGCCATTGATCTTGGCATTGGCCGGCACGTAGCCCCAAACGCCGGGGGTTAGGTCGCCGGTCAACAGGCCATCCGAGTAGGACATGCGGCCCGAGAGCACCATCAAGTCCATGGCGCCGAGATGCACGAGTCCGTTCAGTTTGGTGCCTTGGGCCAGGCGCGCCACCGTGCTGAACATCCCAGTCTCATAGCTGGCGCGCAGGGGCTTGATGGACAGGCCCGGCGCATGGGGCAACTCGATCCAGGGGATGTGGTTGGTGTCCACGCCGCCCTCGATGCCGGTGGGATTGAAGTCGGGGTTGTAACCAATGTTCATGCTCGCTGCTCCTCCCTTGGCGCGTGGCGCATTGCTTGAACTGAACCTTATGCCTATGCCGCTTTAAGTCAAGTAAACTAGATGCCCAACCCCCGTTGGAGGAAGCGCATGAAACTCGCCAAGACCTTTGCCGTCCTCTTGATCCTCACTGCGATGCCCGCCTTGGTGGAGGCGCAACAGCGAACGCCCCCTTGGATGCAGCCGGACGTCGTTAAAGCGGCAGTGGACATCGGCATGACCGAAGAGCAGCTTGCGCAGTTCCGCAGCCATGTGGCCGAGTTTATGGACGGCCGCATGAAGGCGTTCAACAACCTGATGCGCCGCAACAACGTCACCAACATGGATCGCAAGATGAAGTCCCGAACCAAAAAGCTCAAACGCCGCATGGATGAGCAAATGGGCGAACTCCTGACCGAGGAGCAGTACCCAAAGTACGAGGTTTACCGGGACCTGCTGATGTCGAAGTTCAGGATTTAACTCGCCCCGCTAACCGTTCCAACTGTTTCTTTCGCTTGGTTTTTCCTTAGGAGGCTCACTATGGCCGCATTTGGATTGGTCATGTTCCCCACCGACTACGCCATCGCGCCGGCGAAGCTCGCCGAAGAGGCGGAGGCGCGGGGGTTTGATGCGCTGTTCTTCCCGGAGCACACGCACATACCCGCAAGCCGCATCTCCCCCTGGCCCGGCGGCAGCGAACTGCCCAAGGAGTACTGGCACACCCACGACCCCTTCGTCGCCCTCGGCATGGCGGCGTCGGTCACCACGACGCTGCGCCTAGGCACCGGCATCAGCTTGGTCACCGAGCGGGACCCCATCCTGATGGCCAAGCAGGCGGCCACGCTGGACCACCTGTCCGGCGGGCGGCTGCTGCTCGGCGTCGGCGCCGGCTGGAACGCGGAGGAGATGGGCAATCACGGCGTTGAATTCGCCGACCGCTGGAAAATCCTGCGCGAGCGGGTGCTGGCCATGCGGCGCATCTGGTCGGATGAGGAAGCGGAGTTTCACGGCGAGTACGTGGACTTCGATCCCATCTGGTCCTACCCCAAGCCAGCGCAGCCCGGCGGCCCAAAGGTGCTGCTCGGCGCATCCTCCCGGTGGACTTGGCGGCGCATTGCCGAATACGGCGACGGCTGGTTCCCGATTTACCAAGACCCGGCCCGGGCCGCAGCCTCCGGCGCCGTTAACTATGCAGCGGGCATCCAAGCCACCCAAGACGCTTGGGCGGAGGCCGGTCGCACGGGCGAGCCGGACTTCACCATCTTCGGCGTCGGCCCCGAGCAGGGCTTGGCTGAATCCCTCTTCAAGACGGGCTTCAACCGCGTGGTCTTCGGCCTGCCGCCCGCTGCGGCCGATGTGGTGCTGCCGATGCTCGACCGCTACGCGGCGATCGCCTCAGCCATCAAGGGCTAGCGCTGCGAACCAACAGATCAATATCCGGCTTCGCCCGCCTTGATCTCGTCGGCGAACGACCGATCGAGCCGCTCATAGGTCGTTGCGCCCGGCTTGAGCACGTACAGGGGTTCGGCGACCTGATTCAGGTCGTAGCCTTGCTTTCTAAGGTTGCCCTTGAGCATTTTGAAGGTGCCGGTCACGTCGATGTCGGACTGCACCCGTAGAAAGACGGGGCGGGCGTAGGCAGGCAGTTCACTCGCAACGTAGCGGGAGAAGGCTTCGGCGTCGAGGGCCTCAACGCCCGGGCTGAGCGTCAATGCCGCCATGCCGGCCCGGCCGTCTGCGCCGGGCACCTCCACACCATAGACGTTGCAGAATTGGATGCCGTCGAACCCGTTGATGATTTCACCGACTTCGTTGGTGGAGACGTTTTCGGACTTCCAGCGGAAGGTGTCGCCCACCCGGTCCACGAATTGATAGTGCGGATAGCCGAGGGTGAACCCGGCATCCACTTCCCGGAGCAGGTCACCGGTGTTGAACCAGGCGTCACCCTCCTCGAAGGCGTTGCGCAGTATTTTCCTCTCCGTGGCCTCGGGATTGGTGTAGCCCTCGAACGCCGCCGCCTCATTGATATGGCCGAGCAGCAG
The DNA here is from genome assembly GCA_964598305.1 of uncultured Pseudomonadales bacterium. Lineage (GTDB taxonomy): Bacteria > Pseudomonadota > Gammaproteobacteria > Pseudomonadales > Azotimanducaceae > Azophilus. The sequence continues at coordinate 10,075 of CAZRBP010000002.1, forward strand.
CCCCGGCTCACCGGGCGCCACCCGGATGCAGCGGCCTGCATCGTCCTTGACGATCTCATCGGCGTCCACGTCGTACTCGACCAAGGCGACTTCCGTCGCGGTCATGCCGACGGTGCGGTCCTTGTTGAGCAGGTTGGCGAATGCCGCGTTGCCTTCGCTGGCACCGTAGAACTCCGATATCCGCTTGATGCCGAAGCGCTGCTTGAAGGGCAGCCAAATGTCCGGGCGCAGGCCGTTGCCGATCATGTGCTTGAGGGGGTTTTTGTGATCGTCCGCCAGCGCCGGTGTGTTCATCAAGTAGCGGCACAACTCGCCGATGTACACGAGGCAAGTGGTGTGGTGCTCGCGCACTTCAGCCAGGAAGTTGCTGGCCGAGAACTTGCGCCGGATGAATAGGCTGGCGCCCGAGCCGAAAGCGGCGCCTACGCCCACCAGCAGGCCGGTGCCGTGGTACAGGGGCAGGCAGATGTAGAGCCGGTCCTTCTCGGTGCACTTCAGTCCGGCTTTGTGCGACATGGCGGCGCTGGCGAGGTAGCGGCGGTTGGACAGCACGGCCGCCTTGGGCAGGCCCGTGGTGCCGGACGTGAACAGGTACATGGCGGTGTCGCCCAAGGCGTTCTCTGCGGTCGTGGGCGGATTGTCGGTGCTGGCAGCGGCACTCTCAGTTTCAAGATCAGCCGCCCAGTTGGGTGCGGGCACCTCGCCGCCGTCGGGCACGAACAGGTAGTCCTGGCCTTCGGCGAGGGGCAATTCGCTCTTGACCTCCGCCACAGCAGGCGCAAGTTCCTCGCCAAAGACGCACTTCTTGGACTCGGTGACCGTAATGCAGTGGATCAGGGGCCGGCCGCGCAGGTTGGTGTTGATGAAGGCCGCCGTTGCGCCAAGCTTGTTCAGCGCCACGGTCACGGCCAGCAACTCGATGCGGTTCTCCATGACCAGGCTCACCACGTCGCCGCGCACGACGCCTTGGCTCGCCAAGTGGTTGGCGTAGCGATTGGCCAACGCGTTGAACTCGGCCCAGGTGACCGAGCGGCCTTCAAAGACGATGGCGGTGCGCTCGCCAAAGCGGGCGGCGTTGGCTTCCACCTGGCGGGCGAAGCAGTCCTTCTCGGCGTAGGGGCGTGGTTTGAGCTCCTTCTTCAGCGCCAGCAGGGTGGGCACCTGAGCCAGTGTCGATGCCACGTCGCGAAGTCCCATGATGGCAGTTGCTCCCTTCCAAGTCGTCAAGCCAAACCTTTGCATGAACGCTCGCAACAGGCAAGATGGCGATTCCCCTTTCAACTTGTAGGAGAAGCGCCCGATGAACCAGTGGCAAATTGGGGACGTCAAGGTCACCCGCGTCATCGAGATGGAGATCGCCGGCGGCAGCCGCTTCATTCTGCCGGACGCCACCCGGGAAGCCTGCCTGCCCATCGACTGGATGGCCCCCCACTTCATGGACGAGGCGGGCAACCTCATCATGAGCATTCATGCGCTGGTCGTCGATACCGGAAAGCGCCGCATCATGGTGGACACCTGCATCGGCAACGACAAGGAGCGCAGCATTCCCAACTGGAGCCATCTGCAAACCGCCTTCCTGGACGACATCGCCGCGGCCGGCTACCCCCGGGAGTCCATCGACACCGTGCTTTGCACCCATCTGCACGTAGACCACGTCGGCTGGAACACCATGCTGGTGGATGGCGAATGGATGCCGACCTTTCCCAATGCCCGCTATCTGGTGGCTGAGCGCGAGTGGGCCTATTGGGACGCCCATGAGGATGAATCCACCTACGGCCCAGTGCTGGCGGATTCCGTGCGGCCCATCGTCGCCGCTGGCCTGATGGATTTCGTGGCTTGCGACCACGTGCTATGCGAGGAGGTGCGCTTGCAGCCGACCCCGGGCCACACCCCGGGGCATGTCAGCGTCGAGATCGCATCAGGCGGCCAGCAGGCCCTGATTACCGGCGACTGCATCCACCACCCCTGCCAAATGACCCGCACCGACTGGTGCAGCAGCGCCGACACCGACCAAGCCCAGGGCCGGGCGACCCGGGAGGCCTTGCTCGAACGCTACGCGGGTGCGGACACCCTGATCATCGGCACCCACTTCGCCACGCCCACGGCGGGTCATGTGAAGCGGCTGGACAGCGGCGGTTATTGGCTGGACGTAGGTTGAGTCAACCGCCCCTGGCGACCGCCTGAAGCCAAACCATCCGCCGATCCAACCATCGGCGGGCGGGGGGGAAGTCCAGCGCCGCGAAGGCCAAGCCGAGCGGAAACATCCAGAAGCCGAGGATCGGCAGGAAGCCGAAGACGCCGCCCACCATGAGCAGCACGCCGATCAACGTGCGTGCCCCGGGAGGCACGTGATCGCGCCCCCATTTGAGCGTGTTGAAGGCGATTCGGGCGACCTTGCGCTTGAAGGCCGGGTCGGAGGCCACCGCCGTCAGACCATGATCGGGCCGTCATCGGGCGCATCGTGGGCGTCCGGATGGGCGCGGCGGGGAAGGTCAGGGTCGATGGATGTGAAGCGGTATTGGCCGTCCTCGTGCAAAGTGCGCTCGATGCGGTTGCGGTGCATCAGCAGGTGCAGGTGGGCAATGGCTTCGCCCAAGGCCATCATCATCTGGCGCGGGTCGAGCTTGCGGGCGAAGAGCACCGGCAGCAGGTCCCGGGCTAGGGCGGGTTCCACGCAGTGCTCCTCGATGGCCAGCATGCGGTCCTCATGATGGCTGATGAGGTCGCGCAGACGCTTGCGAACGCCGAGGAAGGGCAGGTTGTGGGCCGGCAGCACCAGCGTGTCGTCGGGAGTGCTGAGGAAGCGGTCGTGGGATTCCATCCACACCTTCAGCGGATTGGCGTCCGGCTCGTTCGGGTGGACGCTTACGTTGGACGTGATGATCGGCAATATCTGATCCCCCGAAATCATCACCTTGAGAGCGGCGCAGTACAGGCAGGCGTGTTCCGGGGAGTGGCCGGAGCCGACCACTATCCGCCAGTCATGATGGCCGATGGTGAGCACGTCGCCGTCCTCAAGCCGGTGAAAGCCGCTGGGCATTTCCGGCATGGCCATGCCTTGGCTGCGGCGCTGACCCCAGGCATTGGCGAGTTCCTCCAAGTAGGAGCGGGGCATGCCGGCGCGCGTGTAGAAGTCCACCCCCAGCCAGGTCGTGTGGTGGCCTGGAGCGGTGTTGGCTAGGGCCCGGGCTTGGTAGTACTCAGTTCGGGTCATGTAGAGGGGGCATCGATACTCGTCGGTGATCATCTTCGACTGGCCGATGTGGTCCGGGTGCATGTGGGTGCAGATCACTCCCTTCACCGGCCGCCCGCCGAGTTCGTGGCGGAACACCTCCCGCCACCATTGGCTGGTCTCCTTGAGGTTAAGCCCGGTATCGACCACCCACCAGCCGCCCTGATCTTCGAGCAAATACAGGTTGATGTGCGAGAGCGAACCCGGCATGGGCATGGTGAGCCAACGCACGCCATCCGCCACCTCCTGGGTGGTGCCCGGAGCGGGATGGTCGGCGTAGGGGTAGCTCAGTTGACTCATGCGGAGTGTAGCTTGCGGGGATAAGGCCAAAAATTATACCCCACCAGTCCAACCCCGCCCTCCCAACCTCAATCGCAGAGTTTCGCGCAGGGAAACTCCAACGCGGCCTTTAGGCCGCGCTTTCCCGACCTCAATCGCAGAGTTTCGCGCAGCGAAACTCCAACGCGGCCCTTAGGCCGCGCTTTTGCGTCCGCCCGGCTTTGCCGAGATAATCGATTGTTCTTCAATTGCGGCAGGAGATCGTGGCGATGACAGGACGTGTGGCAGGAAAGGTGGCGCTGGTCACAGGCGGCGCCAAGGGCCTTGGCGAAGCCGACGCTCGGGCGCTCGCGGCCGAAGGGGCGCAGGTGGTGCTGACCGATGTTGACGAGACCAGTGGCAAAGCGGTCGCAAACGACATTGGCGCAGTCTTCAAGCAGCAGGATGTCACCGACGAAGCGCGCTGGCAGGCGATCATCGACGAGATCAAGGGCGCATTCGGCACCCTGCACGTTCTGGTCAACAACGCCGGCATCGTGCTGCCCGGCAGCATCGAGAGCCAAACCTACGCCCAGTACCAAGCGCAACTCGCCGTGAGCGCCGACGGCACCTTCCTCGGCAGCAAACACGCCATCCCGCTCATGGCGGCCAGTGGCGGCGGTTCGATCATCAACATGGCGTCGGTGGTCTCCAAGCTCGCCTACAGCGGCGTGGTCAGCTACGCCGCCGCCAAGGGCGCTATCGAGGGCATGACCCGCTCCATAGCCGCCCACTGCTTGGAGTCCGGGTACCGGATTCGATGCAATTCAATTCATCCCGGGGTCATCAACACGCCGATGGTGCAGAACTTCGGCGCGCCGGCGGGCGACGGCGAAGCGGACGTTCCCTCAGTGCCTGAGGGGCCGCTCCCAGCGGAGGCGGGCGTCTTGGGCGCACCAAAGAACATTGCTGACTTGGTGGTGTTCCTGGCGTCGGACGAATCCGCCTTCATCACCGCCCAGGAGTTCGTCATCGATGGCGGCATGTCCATGCTGCCCGCGCCACTGGTTCACGAATTGCAGTAGCCGGGTTCTGTTGGCAAACCGAAGTGCTGGGACTAGAATCTTCCCTCACCGGATCAATCCGGGCCGCTCGGGGTTCGATGAGCGGGCCGGAATGGAACCGGTCGCCATAACGGGCGGCGCGCCGTGTCGGCGTGGGCCTTGGCAGGTTCCCAGCGCTTTTGAAACAACAAAGAACTTGGTTTATGAGGCCCGAACGTCCAATCAGTCTATCGCTGGCCCGGTTCCGTTGGCCGGTAACGGCCATCGCCTCCATCGCCCATCGGATTTCCGGCATGGCGCTGTTCCTTGGCTTTGCCTACCTGCTTTACCTGCTTGATCTGGCGCTTTCGTCGGAGGCGGGTTTCGAGCGGGTGGGGAGCTTGCTGGCCATGACCCTCCCCAAATTAGCCCTGTGGGGCGTGCTTGCGTTGTTGGCCTACCATCTGTTGGCGGGCATCAAGCATCTGCTGCTCGACGTGCATATTGGGGATGGCTTTGCTGCGGCCAAGCGGGCCTCTTGGCTGGTCTTCGCCGCGACCGGGGCGACTGCTGTCCTGCTGGGGGCTTGGCTGTGGTAACCCAAGTCACTTCCTTGGCGCGCAGCGGCTTGGCGGACTTCCTGATCCAACGCTTAAGCGCAGTGGTGCTGGCGCTCTACACCCTATGCCTGCTGAGTTTCTTCCTCATCAACGACGGCTTGGATCATCGCCAAATGGTCGAGTTTTTTGGTTCAGCATCAATGCGCGCATTCAGCGTATTGGCGGTTCTCTCCACCGCCGCCCATGGCTGGGTCGGTTTGTGGACGGTCGGCACGGACTACATCAGGCCGCACTACTTCGGCGCCCGGGCGGTGGTCTTGCGCATGGCTTACCAAGTGGGTTGCGCACTGCTGCTGTTCATCTACGTTTGGTGGGGCATTCGCCTCTTCTGGATGCTGCCGGAGTAGGCCATGGCTGCGCTGCGCAAACTGGAATTCGATGGCCTCATCGTCGGCGGCGGCGGCGCTGGCTTGCGGGCCGCTCTTGAGCTCGCGCAATCCGGGCTCAAGACGGCGGTCATCTCCAAGGTGTTCCCCACCCGCTCGCACACCGTGTCCGCCCAAGGCGGCATCACCTGCGCCATCGCCAGCGAGGATCCAGACGACGACTGGCGCTGGCACATGTACGACACCGTCAAGGGATCGGACTACATCGGCGATCAGGACGCCATCGAGTACATGTGCAGCGAGGGCCCCCAAGCGGTCTTCGAACTGGAGCACATGGGCCTGCCGTTTTCGCGCACGGAATCAGGCCGCATCTATCAGCGCCCGTTCGGCGGCCAGTCGAAGGACTACGGCAAGGGTGGGCAGGCGGCCCGCACCTGCGCCGCCGCCGACCGCACCGGGCATGCGCTGCTGCACACCCTCTACCAGGCCAACGTCAAAAGCGGCGCGACCTTTCTGAACGAATGGTTCGCCGTTGATTTGGTGAAGAACCAGGACGGTGCCGTGGCCGGGGTCATCGCCATCGAGATCGAGACCGGCGATGTGGTCTATGTGGCCTCCCGGGCGACGGTGCTGGCCACCGGTGGTGCCGGGCGCATCTACGCGAGCACCACCAACGCGCTGATGAACACCGGCGATGGCGTCGGCATGGCGTTGCGCGCCGGCTTTCCGGTGCAGGACATCGAAATGTGGCAGTTCCATCCCACCGGCATCGCCGGTGCCGGGGTGCTGGTCACCGAAGGCTGCCGCGGGGAGGGCGGCTACCTGATCAACAAGGATGGCGAGCGTTTCATGGAGCGCTACGCACCAACTGCCAAGGATCTGGCCGGCCGCGACGTGGTGGCCCGCTCCATGATCATCGAGCTTATCGAGGGCCGCGGTTGCGGCGAGGCCGGGGACCACGTGCTGCTCAAGCTCGACCACCTTGGCGAGGCGGTGCTCAACAGCCGCCTGCCCGGCATTCTGGAGCTGTCGCGCACCTTTGCCCATGTCGATCCGGTGCGCGAGCCGATTCCCGTGGTGCCGACTTGCCACTACATGATGGGCGGCATTCCCACCCAGGTGCGTGGCCAGGCGCTGACCCAGGACGAAGCGGGACGGGACCAGGCGATCGAGGGGCTGTACGCCGCTGGCGAGGCGGCCTGCGTCTCGGTGCATGGCGCCAATCGGCTGGGCGGCAATTCACTGCTTGACTTGATCGTCTTCGGGCGCGCCGCTGGGCTGCACATCGAGCAAGCGGTGCGCCAAGGCATCAGCGCTCGGGAGGCCAGCGAATCAGACCTTGAGGCGGCGTCCGCACGGCTCGCCCGGTGGAACGCCTCCGCCTCCGGGGAGAGCGTCGCCGCGCTGAAGCGGGAGTTGCAGAACTGCATGCAGACGAGCTTTGGTGTGTTCCGCACCGAAAAGCACATGCGCACGGGCATCGAAACCCTTAAAGGCTTACGCGAGCGCATCCGCAATGCGCACCTGCCCGATAAGAGCAACGCCTTCAACACCGCCCGCCTCGAGGCCCTCGAACTCGACAATCTGTTTGAGGTCGCCTACGCCACCGCCGTCGCCGCCGAAGCCCGTCGGGAAAGCCGGGGTGCCCATGCCCGCGAGGATCATCAGCAACGCGATGATGAAAACTGGTTGTGCCACTCCCTGTATTTCCCGGATGATGAGCGGGTGGCCAAGCGGGCGGTGAACTTTGAGCCTGCCACGGTGCCGGTCTTTGAGCCGATGGAACGCAAGTATTAGGCCTTTGGGCCGCGGCGGGTGCCACAGGCTGAATTGAGCAGCAGAGAACCACAAGAGAAACCAAGGAAGCGCCCAATGCAGGTCAGCGTTTATCGATACGACCCGGATGTGGACGAGGCCCCGCAAATGCGGGACATGAGCATTGATTTGCCTGAAGGCAAGGAATTGATGGTCCTCGACTTGCTCGAGCGCCTGAAGGAGCAGGACCCATCCCTATCCTACCGCCGATCCTGCCGCGAAGGCGTCTGCGGTTCCGATGGCATCAACATGAATGGCCTGAACGGCCTCGCCTGCATCACGCCCGTTTCCCAAGTGGCCAAGCGCGGCAAGCTGGCGCTCAGGCCCTTGCCGGGGCTACCGGTGATCCGCGATCTCGTGGTGGACATGAGCCAGTTCTTCGACCAGTTCGAGAAAGTGCGGCCCTATCTCATCAACGACCAGCCGCCGCCGGCCCAGGAGCGCCTGCAATCTCCCGAGGAGCGGGCTGAGCTCGACGGCCTCTACGAGTGCATCCTATGTGGCTGCTGCTCAACCGCCTGCCCATCGTTCTGGTGGAACCCCGACAAGTTCGTCGGCCCCGCCGGCCTGCTGCAAGCCTACCGCTTTCTGGCCGACAGCCGCGACACGGCCAGCGCCGAGCGTTTGCGGGATCTTGAGGATCCGTTCAGCGTGTTCCGCTGCAGAGGCATCATGAACTGCGTCAACGTCTGCCCCAAGGGCCTGAATCCGACCCGGGCGATCGGCAAGATTCGCGGTCTCCTAGTGAGGCAGGGTACCTAGGCGCGCCAATCCATGCAGGAATCCTACCTTGAACGCATGCGCGCCAGCTCGCATCTGGCGGGTGTCAATGCGGCCTACATCGAAGCCATGTACGAGGCTTGGCTTTCCGCTCCGGACAGTGTGCCGCTGCAATGGCGGGCTTTCTTCGGAGACCTGCCGTCGGCCCAACCGGACCCCGAGGCCGAGATTCCGCACAGTGGGGTGATCGCGCACTTCGAGCGCATCGGCCGCAACCGTTTGAAGGCGCGCCCGGAAAAGCAAAGCGCCGCCGTCGAAAGCGAACACGAACGCAAGCAGATGCGGGTTCACGATCTAGTCACCGCCTATCGGCTGCGTGGCCACAAGAAGGCCAGGATCGATCCACTGGACATGATGGAGCGCCCGCTCATGCCGGTGCTTGACCTGGCCTACCACGGTCTGTCCGCGGCCGAGGCGGAGGAGATCTTCAACACCGACATCCTGCGCTATTGGGACGGAGCAGCCAAGCTCAGGGAAATCGTCGAAACCCTGGAGATGACTTACTGTCGCAGCATCGGCGTCGAGTACATGCACATCCTGCAGGCCACCGAACAGCTCTGGGTGCGGGAGCGCTTGGAATCGGTGCGTTCCGAGGCGCCTCTAAGCCCGGCGGAGAAACGCTCCATATTGGAGCGGTTGACCGCCGCCGAAGGCCTTGAGAAGTACCTGCACGGCCGCTACCCCGGCACCAAGCGGTTTGGCTTGGAAGGCGGCGAATCCTTGATTCCCTGCCTGCACGAACTGCTGCAAAGATTGGGCGGGCACGGCGTGCTGGAAAGCGTCGTCGGCATGGCGCACCGCGGCCGCCTGAACGTGCTGGTCAACATTCTCGGCAAGGATCCCTGGGATTTGTTCGATGAGTTTGACGGCAAGGTGTCCGTGGAATACGGTTCCGGGGACGTCAAGTACCATCAAGGCTTTTCGACCAACGTCATGACCCCCGGCGGGGAGATGCACCTAGCCTTGGCCTTCAATCCCTCCCACCTTGAAATCGTCGGCCCCGTGGTCGAGGGTTCCGTGCGCGCCCGCCAGGATCGGCGACGTGACTACGCCGGCGATCTCGTAGCGCCCATCCTGATCCACGGCGACGCCGCCTTCGCCGGCCAAGGGGTGGTCATGGAAACCTTCCAAATGTCCCAGACCCGGGGCTTCAAGACCGGCGGCACGGTCCACATCATCGTCAACAACCAAATCGGCTTCACCACCAACCGCCGTGATGACGCCCGCTCGGCGGAGTATTGCACCGAGATCGCCAAGATCGTCAAGGCGCCCATCTTCCACGTCAACGGCGACGATCCCGAGGCGGTGGTGTTTGTCACCAAGCTGGCCGCCGACTACCGCATGCGCTTTCGCAAGGATGTGGTCATCGACATCGTCTGCTACCGCCGCCGGGGGCACAACGAGGCCGAGGAGCCGATGAAGACCCAACCGCTGATGTACTCCCGCATCCGCGCCCTGCCGACCACCCGTGAGCGCTACGTCGAAAAGCTGATCGAAGAGGAGGTGGTCAGCGCTGCCGAGGCTGCGGAAACGGCGGAGCAGTACCGCAACACGCTGGAGAGCAGCGGCCACGTGGCGCTCTCCATCGTCCATGAACCGGACCAGAGCCTGTTCGTGGACTGGCGCCCATTCCTCGGCCACCGTTGGACCGCAGCCGCCGACACCCGGGTGCCCAAGAAGCGCTTCATCGACGTGGCCGGACGCCTGACCCAAATGCCGGACGGCTTCGAGCTCCAGCGCCAAGTGGCCAAGACCATGCGCGAGCGCGACGAAATGACCCGGGGCGAGCGGCCCGTGAACTGGGGCTACGCCGAGGTCATGGCCTACGGCACCTTGGTCGATGCGGGCCATGGCGTGCGCCTTACGGGCCAGGATGTGGGGGTGGGCACGTTCTCCCACCGCCACGCCTGCCTGTACAACCAAAACGGCGGCAAGCGTTACATCCCGCTCAACCACCTCTCGGAGGCCACCAACTTCGACATCTACGATTCGCTGCTCTCGGAAGAGGCCGTGCTGGCCTTCGAGTACGGCTACGCCACCACCACCCCCCACGAACTGATCGTCTGGGAGGCGCAGTTCGGCGACTTCGCCAACGGCGCGCAGGTGGTGATCGACCAGTTCATCTCATCAGGCGAAATCAAGTGGGGACGCCTGTGCGGGCTGACCATGCTGCTGCCCCACGGCTATGAGGGCGCGGGCCCTGAGCATTCATCCGCGCGGTTGGAACGCTATCTGCAGCTTTGCGCGGAGCACAACATGCAGGTTTGCGTGCCCAGCACCCCCGCCCAGGTCTTTCACATGCTGCGCCGCCAAGCCATTCGCCCCCTGCGCAAGCCCTTGGTGGCGTTGACGCCGAAGAGCTTGCTGCGGCACAAGCAGGCGGTATCCGCACTGGAGGAGCTCTACGACGGCCAGTTCCACACGGTGCTGCCGGAAGTGGACGATCTGGACCCGGCCCAGGTGACGCGGCTGGTGCTGTGCAGCGGCAAGGTGTTCTACGAGTTGCTGGAAGCGCGCCGCAGCGCCGGCGCGGAACACGTTGCCATCGTGCGCATCGAACAGCTCTACCCCTATCCCGAGGATGACCTTGCCCAAGTGGTGGCTCCTTATCGGAACCTCAAGGCAGTCGTTTGGTGCCAGGAGGAGCCGATGAACCAAGGGGCTTGGTATCCCAGCCAGCACCACACCCGCCGGGTGATGCAGCAGCATGATCCGGCGCTGATTCTCGGGTTTGCGGGCCGGAAGGCTTCGGCGGCACCGGCGGCCGGCTATCTGCAACTGCACAACGAACGCCAGCAGCGGCTCGTTCACGAGGCGCTGTTCGGGGATCCAGAGTAACGAGCCATGGACATCAAAGCGCCCACATTCCCCGAGTCCATCACCGAAGGCACCATTGCCGTCTGGCACAAGGGCGCCAACGAACCGATCAAGCGCGACGATCTGCTGGTGGACATCGAGACCGACAAGGTGGTGCTCGAAGTGGTGGCTCCGGCGGATGGCCAACTGGTGCGCATCTTCAAGCAGGAGGGCGACGTGGTGGAGAGCGAGGAGCGCCTCGCCACCTTTGAGATCGGCGATCTGCCGGCCGCTCAATCCGTTGCCGCGACCGAGCCGCCCGCGCCTGCAACCCCCATCGCCAGCGCCAGTCCGGCGGCGCGCAAGCTTGCCGAGGAGAAGGGCCTCGACATCGCCAAGGTGCAGGGCACCGGAAAGGACGGGCGCATCACCAAGGAGGACGTGGCCCAGTACGTCATCGAGGAACGGCCCACGCCGCCCCCCGCGGCCCCCGCCGCCAAGCAAATCGATGATTCGGAAGACCAGGATGGCTTGGCGTTTCCCGACCAGGCGGTGGGCGAGCGCGTGGAGCGCCGCGTTCCAATGACGCGGCTGCGGGCCAGCATCGCCCGGCGCTTGGTCGAGGCGCAGCACAACGCCGCCATGCTGACCACCTTCAACGAAGTGGACATGTCGCCGGTCATGGCGCTCAGGAGCAAGTACCAGGAAGAGTTTCAGGCGCGCCACAACGGCACTCGCCTGGGCTTCATGTCGTTCTTTGTGCGCGCCTCCGTGGAGGCGCTCAAGCGCTTTCCGGCCGTCAACGCCTCGATCGACGGCGATGACATCATCTATCACGGCTACTACGACATTGGCGTTGCCGTCAGCACCGACCGGGGCTTGGTGGTGCCCGTCGTGCGTGACGCCGACGCCCTGAGCCTCGCGCAGATCGAGGATCAGATCAACGGCTACGGCGAGCGGGCACGCAGCGGCAAGCTGGCCATTGAGGAGATTTCCGGGGGCACCTTCACCATTTCCAACGGTGGGGTCTTCGGTTCACTGCTTTCCACGCCGATCCTCAACCCGCCGCAGACCGGCATTCTGGGCATGCACAAGATACAGGAGCGGCCCATGGTGGTGGGCGGCGAGGTCGAGGTCCGGCCCATGATGTACTTGGCGCTGTCCTACGACCACCGCCTGATCGACGGCCGCGAGGCGGTGCGGTTCCTGGTGGCGGTGAAGCAGTTGCTTGAGGACCCGGCGCGCATACTTCTGGAGCTATGAGCATGAGCGATCAATACGACGTCATCGTCATCGGCGCGGGCCCGGCGGGCTACGCCGCCGCCATCCGCTGCGCCCAGCTTGGCTTTGCCACCGCTTGCATCGACAAGTCCTTGGGCAAGGACGGCACCCCGGTGCTCGGCGGCACCTGCCTGAACTGGGGCTGCATTCCATCCAAGGCCCTGCTCGACGCCTCGCACAAGTACGTGGAAGCGCAGGGGCATCTCGGTGACATCGGCATCGAGGTGGACGGCGTGTCCATTGATGTGCCGAAGATGATCGCCCGCAAGGATGAAGTGGTGAAGGGCTTGACCGGCGGCATCACCGCGTTGTTCAAAGGCAACGGGGTCACCAGCCTGCCGGGGACGGGGCAATTGCTGGCCGGGCCGCAGGTGGCCTACCAAGACCACCAAGGGGCGACCTCAACGCTGGCGGCGGAGCACGTCATCCTAGCGGCCGGCTCCGTGCCGATGGCCATACCGGCCGCACCCCTCGCCGAGGACTTGGTCGTTGACTCCACCGGCGCCCTGGAGTTTCAAGAAGTGCCGAAGCGCTTGGGCGTCATCGGCGCCGGCGTGATCGGGCTGGAACTCGGCAGCGTATGGCGGCGCTTGGGCTCCGACGTCGTCATACTGGAAGCGCTCGACGACTTCCTGCCCATGGCGGACCGGCGCATCGCCCGCGACGCCTTGAAGACGCTTAAGGGACAAGGCTTGGACATCCGCTTGGGCGCCCTGGTCACGGCGGCGGAGGCTACCGGCAGCGAGGTGCAGGTGCGCTTCAAGGACGGGTCCGGCGAACAGGCGTTGACCTTCGACAAGCTCATCGTGGCGGTGGGGCGACGCCCCTGCACGGATGGCCTGCTCGCCAACGATGCTGGCGTCGCCGTCGATGGGCGCGGATTCATCGAAGTGGACGAGCACTGCGCCACCGGGGTGCCGGGGGTGCACGCGGTTGGCGATTGCGTGCGCGGCCCGATGCTGGCGCACAAAGGCGCGGAGGAGGGCGTCATGGTGGCCGAGCGCTTGGCCGGCTTCAAGCCGGCGGTGAACTACGGCACCGTGCCCAACGTCATCTACACCCACCCGGAGATTGCCTGGGTCGGCAAGACGGAGGAGGGGCTGGCCGACGAAGGCGTTGCCGTCAAGACGGGCAGCTTCCCCTTTGCCGCCAGCGGCCGGGCGTTGGCGGCCAACGATGCCGCGGGCCTGGTCAAGGTGGTCGCTGATGCCGAATCGGACCGCCTGCTTGGCATTCATGTGCTCGGCCCCCAAGCCTCGGAGATCATTGCCGAGGGGGTCATCGCCATGGAGTTCGACGCCAGTGCCGAGGACTTGGGGCTCACGATGTTTGCCCACCCCACGCTGTCGGAGGCGTTGCACGAAGCGGCGCTTGGCGTGGCTGGCCGGGCGATTCACATGGTCAACAGAAAGACAGGCCGAAAGTCATGAATTTGCACGAATACCAAGCCAAGGCGCTGTTCGCCGACTATGGCCTGCCCGTCTCCAAGGGCATCGCGGTGGATTCCGCGCAAGACGCGCGCGCCGCAGCCGCAGAGCTCGGCGGCTCGCGTTGGGTGGTCAAGGCCCAGGTCCACGCCGGGGGGCGGGGCAAGGCCGGGGGCGTCGCGCTGGTTGACTCCCCGGACGAGATCGGAGCCTTCGCGCAGCGCTGGTTGGGCCGCAACTTGGTCACCGCGCAAACCGACGCCACTGGCCAACCGGTCAACACCATTTACGTCGAGCAATGCACCGACATCGAGCGGGAACTCTACTTCGGCGCGGTCATTGACCGCAGCGCCCGCCGGGTGGTGTTCATGGCCTCCACCGAGGGCGGCGTGGACATCGAAAAGGTAGCGGAGGAGACGCCGAAGAAAATCCTGCGCGCCGCAGTCGATCCCTATGTCGGGGCGCAACCCTACCAGGGCCGGGAATTGGCCTTCCAATTGGGCCTCGAAGGCCATCAGGTGAAGCAGTTCACTGCCCTGTTCATGGGATTGGCAAGGCTTTTCCATGAACTCGACTGCTCGCTGGTCGAAATCAATCCGTTGGTGGTCACCACCGCCGGCGACGTGCACTGCCTGGACGCCAAGATCAACATCGACGGCAACGCGCTGCATCGGCAGAAAGCCATCGCCGAACTGCGCGACCCAGCCCAGGAGGATCCCCGGGAGGCCGAAGCGTCGGCCTATGGCCTGAACTACGTGGCCTTGGACGGCAACATCGGCTGCATGGTCAATGGCGCCGGCTTGGCGATGGGCACCATGGATCTCGTGAAGCTGTACGGCGGCAACCCGGCCAATTTCCTTGACGTGGGCGGCGCCGCCGACCCCAAAGCCGTCTCGGAGGCGTTCAAGATCATTCTGTCCGACGCCAACGTGCGGGCGGTTCTAATCAACATCTTCGGCGGCATCGTCAGTTGCGCGGTGATTGCCGAGGGCATCGTCAGCGCCGTTGAGCAGGTCGGCGTTAAGGTGCCGGTGGTGGTGCGCTTTGAAGGCAATAACGCCGGCACTGGGCGGGAGATACTATCCGCCAGCGGGCTGCGAATCGTCGCTGCGAAATCACTGTCCGACGCCGCCAAGAAGGCGGTGACCATTGCGGAAGATGGGGGGGAACCATGAGCATACTGGCCGACAAGGACACCCGGCTGCTTTGCCAAGGCTTTACCGGCTCCCAAGGGACATTGCACAGCCAGCAGGCCCTGGAGTACGGCACTTGCCTGGTCGGCGGGGTGACGCCCGGCAAGGGTGGCTCAACCCATCTTGGCTTGCCGGTGTTCAACACCATGGCCGAGGCGGTCGCCGCCACCGGCGCCGATGCGTCGGTCATCTATGTGCCCGCGCCCGCCTGCAAGGATTCGATTCTCGAGGCGCTCGACGCGGGCATCCAGTTGATCGTCTGCATCACCGAAGGCATTCCGACCTTGGACATGCTGGTCGTCAAGGCGAAGCTCGACACCACCGGCGCGCGGCTGATCGGCCCCAACTGTCCCGGCGTCATTACCCCCGGGGAGTGCAAGATCGGCATCATGCCCGGTGACATCCACATGCCCGGCCGGGTGGGCATCGTGTCCCGCTCCGGCACGCTCACTTATGAGGCCGTCAAGCAGACCACGGACAAGGGCTTCGGCCAAAGCACCTGTGTCGGCATCGGTGGGGACCCCATTCCAGGCAGCCACTTCATGCACATTCTGGCCATGTTCCAAGACGATCCCGATACCGAGGCCATCGTCATGGTCGGCGAGATCGGCGGCACCGCCGAGGAGGAAGCGGCGGGCTTCATCAAGGCCAACGTCACCAAGCCGGTGGTGGCCTACATCGCTGGCGTCACCGCCCCCAAGGGCAAGCGCATGGGCCATGCCGGCGCCATCATCGCTGGCGGCCGCGGCACGGCTACGGAGAAGTTCGCCGCTTTGGAGGCCGCCGGCGTGACCACCGTGCGCAGCCTCGCCGACATCGGCAGCGCCTTGGGCGATGCCACGGGCTGGCTTTAGAACTCCATCCAATCCCGAGGCATGCGATATGAGGAGCAACCGGTTGTCCGATGCTTGATTTCGGCCCGCCCATCCCCATATTGCCAGCTTCGCCGCTACATTAGGCCCACATCATGAGCACCCAAGCCGAGACCTTTGGCTTCGAGACCGAGGCCAAGCAACTGCTGAAGTTGATGATTCACTCCCTGTACTCCAACCGGGAGGTGTTTCTGCGGGAACTGATCTCCAATGCATCGGATGCGATCGACCGGTTGCGCTTCAAGGCGATCAGCGAGCCGGAGCTAGTGGGCGAGGACAACGACTTCGCCATTCGGGTGGCCTTTGACAAGGAGGCCAAGACCCTCACCGTGGCCGACAACGGCATCGGCATGAGCCGTCAGGACGTGATCGACAATCTCGGCACCATAGCCAAGTCCGGCACTGCGGAGTTCCTCAGCCAGTTGAGCGGCGATCAAAAAAAGGACGCCACCCTGATCGGCCAGTTTGGGGTTGGCTTCTACAGCGCCTTCATCGTGGCCGAGGAAGTTGAAGTGCTGACCCGGGCGGCAGATGCTGATACGGGCGTGCGCTGGATTTCCCGGGGCGAGGATGAGTACAGCGTGGAGGAGGCGGAAGCGGAGCGGGGCACCCAGGTGATGCTGCGCTTGCGCGACGACGCCTTGGAGTTCGCCGATGGGTTCCGTCTGCGCAATCTTGTGCGCAAGTACTCCGACCACATCAGTGTGCCCGTGCGCATGGTCAAGGAGGCACCAACTGGCGAGGACGATGCTGACAAGGCGCCGGAGATGCCCGAATGGGAGAGTGTCAATGAGGCCACGGCTCTCTGGACGCGCTCCCGCTCGGAGATCAACGATGAGGAGTACCGCGAGTTTTACAAGCACGTATCCCACGACTTTGAGGATCCCCTGTCCTGGAGCCACAACCGGGTCGAGGGCCGGCTGGAGTACACGAGCCTGCTGTATCTGCCCAAGCGCGCGCCCTTCGACCTCTGGAATCGGGAATCGCCGCGGGGACTGAAGCTCTACGTGCAGCGCGTGTTCATCATGGATGACGCCGATCAATTCCTGCCGCTCTACCTGCGCTTCGTCAAGGGCGTGGTCGATTCCAGCGACTTGCCGCTCAACGTCTCCCGCGAAGTGCTGCAGCAGGACGAACGGGTCGCCAGCATCCGTTCCGCACTGACCAAGCGGGTGCTCACAACCTTGGATGGCATGGCCAAGAAGGAAGCCGAGGACTACCAGGCGTTTTGGGATGAATTCGGGGAGGTCATTAAGGAAGGCGCGGGCGATGAGTTTGCCAACCGGGAACTTTATAGCGGACTGCTGCGCTTCGCCTCCACGACCGGGGAGGACGCCACCAAGAACGTCGGCCTCAAGGACTACGTCGAACGCTTCGTGGAAGGCCAGGAGCGCATTTACTACCTGGTCGCCGACAGCTTTGAAAACGCCCGCTCCAGCCCGCACTTGGAAATCTTCCGCGAGCGCGGCATCGAAGTGCTGCTGCTGTTCGACCGCATCGATGAGTGGCTGATGTCGAACCTCCCCGAGTTTGACGGCAAGGCGTTTCAGGACATCACCCGGGCGGGCCTCGTGCTGCCGGGGGAAGCTGCGGACAAAACCGCGGACGACGAGGATTCGAACGAGGATGCCGACAAGGAAGATGCCGACGACGACCCGTTGGCCGAGCGCATCAAGACCGCGCTGGGCGATCGCGTGGAGGCGGTGCGCGCCTCGACCCGCCTCACCGACTCGCCGGCTTGCTTGGTGCAGGGCGAGTTCGCCTTGGGACGGCAGATGCAGCGCATCATGGAGGCCACCGGCCAAGCGTTCACCCCACCCAAGCCGAGCTTCGAGTACAACGCCAAGCATCCACTGCTCAAGCGCCTCGACCAGGAAAGCGATGAGGACCGCTTCGCCGAACTGGTGCTGGTGCTGTTCGACCAAGCCAGCCTAGCGGAAGGCGACGCCCTCCAGGACGCCGCCGCCTACGTTAACCGAATGAACCGCCTGCTGCTGGAACTGCTGGAGCGCTGACGCTCAGAAACTTCTGCAGCCGCCGGTCCAAAGTGGTTCGGTGGTGTATTCTTGGTGTCCAAGCATAGTTGGCTAGCGCGAAGCGAGCGAACACACCATGAAACTGCTGGGCATAGACTTCACCAGTGCGCCGAAACGCAAAAGCCCCATCGCGGTCGCAACTGGCGAACTGGAAAAAGGCCGACTACGCATTACCTCGGTACGTGGCCTGACAAATTTCAAGCAGTTCGAGGCCGAGTTGAACACGCCTGGTCCTTGGATTGCAGGGATCGACTTCCCGTTCGGGCAACCCGCCAAGCTGGTTCGAGCACTTAATTGGCCCACGTCTTGGACCGAGTATGTCAATAAGGTCGCGTCCATGGGTAGAGAGGAGTTCCAATCGAAGATTGAGCAGTACTGCGCCCCGCGGCCGGATCGCGACAAACATCACAAGCGCCTTACAGACAGGTGGGCCAAAGCCACTAGCCCGATGAACCTGGTTAACCCACCCGTTGGCAAAATGTTCTTCGAGGGCGCTCACCGAATCCTGCATTCCGGCGCATCCATCGTTCCGTGTGCCCCCAACGAGGACAACCGGATAATCCTCGAAGCCTACCCAAAGCTGGCTGCCAAGGCGCTGGCTCCCGAGGAGCTGGCCGGACGCAAATCCTACAAAGGAAAGCCGCCAGACGAGGAAAAACTGAGTGAGCACCGTCAGGCAAGAGCCGTCATCGTATCCGCCTTGACCGGAAAGTCATGTCGAGAGACTTATGGCTGCAATGTCGAACTGCGGCAAGCGGAGCGCGAACGTCTGATTGAGGATGCCGGCGCGGATTTCCTGGACGCGGTGCTTTGCGCCCTACAGGCGGCTTGGGCGCACTCGCAACAACCCAACTACGGCGTTCCAAGGCTCTGCAATTCGCATGAGGGCTGGATTGTCGATCCGTCTCAAACACTGAAAGGAACCTCCACAATGCGCTTTGACAACCCGCTTGATCGAATCACGACAGATCCATCGATTTGCCATGGCCAGCCCTGCATACGGGGATTGCGCTACCCAGTGGACACGATTCTCGACCTGCTCAGCTCGGGCATGACCACTGAGGATATCCTCGTCGACTACGACGACCTTGAACCAGAAGACCTATCAGCTGTACTTGCATTCGCCGCACGTCTAAGCCGGGTCAAGAGCATGCAGGCTCTGGCAACGTGAAGTTCCTTGTCGACGCGCAACTGCCGCTGCAGCTCGCGCGTTGGATGAGGGAGCAGGGACAACATGCGGTGCATACCAAAGACCTTCCGGAGGGGAATCGAACGAAGGACCATGAGATTAACCGGATTTCACTGCGCGAAGAACGCACGGTGGTCACCAAAGACACAGACTTCGTCGATACACTCTTGCTGCAGCTGACGCCTCATCGGCTTCTGCTGATCTCCACGGGCAACATCAGCAACGCGGAGTTGCTAAAGCTGGTCGAAGACAATCACGACTCGATCGTCAGCGCACTCCAACAAGCTGCGTTCGTCGAGCTGGGTCATCGCTCGCTGATCATTCATCGATAGCAGGGCTCATCAGCACAGGCCGGTCAGGTTAGGGCGAGAGAGTGTGGCCTTTCCCCGGCGGGCCTTCAGCATGACCCTTAGCGTGACGGCTTTGCCGACTAGGCGTTCACTTCGCCCATGGAGCTTTTGGAGCGCTGACGCTCAGGGTTCCGATACGGGCTCTTGAGGCGTGGCCGGGCTTGGCCTAGAAGGTCAACCGAAGCTCAGGTTCGTCGGCGCCAATCAGTTCTCCGGTGTACTCGAAGCCAAGCTGCTCATAGAAGTGACCGGCCTGCGAATTGGCTTGCAGATGACTGGTAATCAGGACATTCGGGTTGTCGGTTCGCTGGATGCGCTCAATCAAAAGCTGCACGGCACTCCTCCCGTAACCAAGGCCCTGGAAACGTTGGTCGATCATCAGTCGCCACAAGAAGTACTCGCCCTTATCCCCCCGCTCTGATGTCAAAATGAGCCCCACGGGAGTTTCCCCTGCGTAGATTGCCTTTAGCCACACAGCGTCGTCATCGGCTGGGTAGTGGGCTTCAACAATTGAATGCGCATTGGAGTGCGGATAGGCCTTGCGTTGATGGTCGGCGACCGAAAGTTCGAGAACAGCGTGCAGGTTCTCATCAGTGATGGCTCTGAGCGTGACTGGTTCCGAGCCGCTGGTCACCTAGGAATACGACTGCTCTGGCAACTTATTCGGTCAGATCGCGCAGTTGAGTCGCGAACCTGACTCCGAACCCGTCTGGGTCGGCTATGGTGAAGTCCCGCAGACCGTAGGACTGATCCGTGAGTGGCGATAGAACCTGAGCGCCCAATTGCTGGGACAACGCCCAATAGTCATCCACGTTTGGCACCATTACCCGGATGTTCCCTTGCGGCAATCCGCCGTCGGCAGTCATCTTCTCCTTCAGCTCATCGCTCAGGAATAGACGATGGCCTTCCCAACCAAGCTCCACGAATCCGCCATCGTCCCTCAATAATTCGAATCCGAGTTTGCGGTAGAACTCCACCGAACGGCCGATGTCGCGGGTGAATATCTCAATCACAAGCTGTTCCGTAGAGTCCACGTATCCTGTCATCACGGACCTCAAACCCTTCCGCTGAAGCACATCGGGAGACAGGGTAGCAACCTCATTAGTACTATGGAATACTCATTAGTAACTATTTCTTGGGGCATAGAAGTGTCCAACTCAAAGTACCAAGCCTTGGAGAGTCACCTACGGGTGACCGGCTTCCAGAAGATTCCGATGACATTCAAGGAGATCGAAGCGATCATCGGAACTGAATTGCCCGCTTCGGCGCGCAAGCATCGACCTTGGTGGAGCAACAACCCCTCCAACAGCTCGATCACCCCTTGTTGGCTCTCCGCAGGGTACAAGACCTCCGAGGTGGACCTTGGAAACGAGCGGCTGGTCTTTGTTCAGGCCGAAAAGGGAGGCGCTCATCGGGATTCAGTTCCAGATTCGGCAAACGTCCGGGGCAAGCACCCCGTTCTGGGCTGCATGGCGGATACCGTTACTGTGCCCGATGGCACGGATTTGACGGAGCCAGTATTACCGGAATGGTCGCATCTGGCGCAGACTTCGAGGCTAGTCCATGACTGATCTCCTGCTCGACACCTGCGCCGTCATCTGGACCGGAAACGATGACCCGATCGACGCGGACGCAACAGCCATGATCAACAGCAATCACCATGAAGGGCGTCGAATCTGCGTCTCGCCTTTTTCAGCTTGGGAATTGGGGTTGCTCGTTTCCCGTGCGCGGTTGAGGCTTGAACGGCCGGCTGCGAGTTGGTTCGAGGACTATGTCACCAAAGGCCGGATCACTCTGGCGCAGGCCTCTCCGCAAACTCTTATCGCCTCGTCGTTCCTACCGGGCGAACCGCCTGCTGATCCGGCGGACCGAATCATCATAGCCACGGCCCGGGCAATGAACCTTTGCATTGTCACCCGGGATCGCTTGATCTTGGACTACGCCACTGCGGGTCATGTTCGGGCCTTGCGTTGCTGAGTCGTTCGCAGTGGTGTGGTCATTTGGGCACCGGGCCATTAGCATGGAGCCGTGCTTGCCGCTATTTCCAATCTAGTTCCCCAACTTAAGCGCATGGGCCGTTGGCTGCTGCTGGCGCTGGCGCCCGGTATGGCTGCAGCGGCCTCCGACTTGCCGGGCTCCGCTGACCCGCCCGGCCTCGACCGCTTTCCTCGATCCTGGATCATCACCTATGAGCGGCAGGATGAGTTCGCACCCCGCGAGTTCATCGTCAGCGCCGTGGAGAAGATTCGGCGTGAGCTGCGCATCGAGCAGAAGCTGCGCCTCGACGCCACAGCAGTGCGCGTTACCTACCAAGTTCCGGGGGGTGTGCCCTTGAGCGAGGTCATCGCCCACTACGAAAGGGCGTTGGGCTCCGAGGCCCTGTTCAGTTGCCGGGGTCGCGATTGCGGGCGTAGCAACGGCTGGGCCAACCAGGTGTTCGGTCAAGCCATACTCTACGGGCCGGAGGCCAATCAGTTTTACATTGCAGCCGATGTGGGCGGCGAGCTTGTGTCCGCCTACGTCATTGAGCGGGGCAATCGGCGCATCTACGCGCATGTGGAAGTCCTGCAACCACGTGAGGCCGTCCAAGCGGTGACCAACGCCGAACTCACGGAGGAGTTGGCGGGCAACGGCTTTGCCGCAGTCGCCGGGGTGCGCCCGCGCCGCGACGGCAGCATTCCCGATACCGGCCTCGCGACCCTGCGCGGCATCGCCCCGCGCCTGCGCATCTTTGAACGCCTCACCGTTCACGTGGTCTGCCATCTCTACGGTCCCGAGGCCACTGCCTTGATGCTGGAGCGCTCGACCGAATGCGCCAAGGCAGCCCGCGATGCGCTGGGGGAGGGCATCGACGTCAATGCCGGACCGAATCTCGTTCCCTTCGGCGCCGGGCCGCTCCTGCCCCGGGCCGGCGGCGCCGTGTCCCGCATTGAGTTGGTGCTGCCCCATCGCCAGCAGCGTGATTGAACTAAGGGCGCTGCTCGCTGAGGTGCATGAGCGATTCCGGCACGCATCGCTCTGCTACGGGCAAGGCACCGACAATGCTTGGGATGAGGCCACCGCCTTGGTTCTCGGCGTGACTGGGCTGCCGGATGCGCCAGCCTCCCTTGAAACCCGTCTGGACGCGGGAGCTGCAGCGAAGATACGCCGCCTCGCGCAGCGCCGGGTGGATGAACGCCAGCCTCTCGCCTGGCTGCTCGGCGGGACGCAGTACTGCGGACGCTGGTTCGCGATTGAACCCGGCATCGTGGTGCCGCGCTCTCCCATCGGCCCCATGTTGCTCAACGGCCTTCGGCCTTGGCTGGCTCATCGACCGCGGCGCATTCTGGATCTCTGCTGCGGTTGCGGCTGTCTCGGCTTGCTGGCCGTCGAACAGTTCCCAGCCGCGGAGGCCGTGTTGGTGGATGTTGACCCGGAGGCGGCCGACCTCGCGCAGCGCAACGCCGATGCGCTTGGCCTCGCCGGACGCACGGAAGTGGCTTGCGCCGATCTGTTCGACGGCGCGCCACCCGGCACCTTCGATCTGATCCTCTGCAATCCGCCCTACGTGGACGCTACCGACTTGCGTACCCTGCCACCGGAGTTCGCCCATGAGCCGGCCTTGGGTCTCGCCGGCGGCGACGATGGCTTGAGCCTGGTTCGGCGGGTCATCGATCAGGCTGGCGCGCGTCTTGCCGATGGCGGACTGCTGGTGTGCGAAGTGGGCATGAACGCTTGGCGCGTCAACCGCGCTTGGCCGCACCTGCCCTTCATCTGGCCCGATACGCCGGCGGACGGCGCGGACCTGTTCGTGCTTGATGCCGAGGCGTTGGGTTCCCATACTAAGGCCATAGCCAGCTAGGACAGGCTCATGTCCGGCAACACCTTCGGTCAGCACTTCACCCTCACCACCTTCGGTGAGAGCCACGGTCCGGCGTTGGGCGCCATCGTTGACGGCTGCCCACCGGGCTTGGCGCTGTCCGAAGCGGACATCCAGCCGGACCTCGACCGGCGCCGCCCGGGGCAGTCCAAGTACACCACCCAGCGCCGGGAAAGCGACCGGGTGAAAATCCTCTCCGGGGTCTTTGAAGGCCGCACCACCGGCACGCCCATCGGCCTGGCCATAGAGAACGAGGATCCGAAGAGCAAGGACTACGACGACATCAAGAACCTGTTCCGGCCCGCCCATGCCGACTTCACCTACCATCACAAGTACGGCCTGCGCGACTACCGGGGCAGCGGCCGGGCTTCCGCCCGCGAGACGGCCATGCGGGTGGCCGCCGGGGCCATCGCCAAGAAGTGCCTTGGCGAGCTGGCCGAGGTCAAGGTGAGGGGCCATCTATCCGCCATCGGGGAGATTCGGCCGCCGTTCAAATCCTGGGATGCCGTCGCGGCCAACCCCTTCTTTTGCCCGGACCCGGATAGCGTCGAGGCCATCGCTGCCTTGATCGATGAACTGCGCCGGGCGGGAGACTCCATCGGCGCGGAAATCACCGTGGTCGCTGAGGGTGCGCCGGTCGGTCTCGGGGAGCCGGTGTTCGCCAAGCTCGATGCCGAATTGGCGGGCGCCTTGATGGGCATCAACGCCGTCAAGGCGGTGGCCATCGGCGATGGCTTCGACGTCGTCCGCCAGCGCGGCACCAAGCACCGGGACGAGATGTCCAGCCAAGGCTTTCTGAGCAACCACGCCGGCGGCGTGCTCGGCGGCATCTCCTCCGGTCAGGACATCGTCGCCCGCATCGCCCTAAAGCCCACTTCCAGCCTGACCACCCCCGGCCGGACGGTGGACATCGACGGCAACGAAACCGAAGTGGTCACCAAGGGACGCCACGACCCCTGCGTCGGCATTCGCGCCACTCCCATAGCGGAAGCCATGGTCGCCTTGGTACTGATGGACCATTTGCTGCGCCACCGGGGACAAGTGGGCAAACTGTAAGCGCCCTGAATCAACGGTCTCACCAGTTCATCTTACTTGGCCGCGCGACGATTACCGTTCCCCAATTCCGGCAATCTCCTTTAGACTTCGCATCTTTGGTTTTAGTTGGGCGCAGGGCCGCAGATGGGCGTTGCGCGGCAAGGAGCGCGAGAGTGCCAACGCTGTACGACAAGATTTGGTCGGATCACCTAGTCGGTGAGCGGGAGGACGGGCAGAGCCTGCTCTACATCGACCTGCAACTGCTGCATGAGGTCACTTCGCCCCAGGCGTTCGCCGGTTTGGCCCAGGCTGGGCGGGAACTTTGGCGCAAGGAGGCCAATCTCGCCACGCCAGACCACAACCTGCCCACCGACAACCGCGCTGCGGGGATCGACGGCATCGTCGATCCGGTGGCCCGTGAGCAGGTGGTGGTCTTGGACGACAACTGCCGCCGACATGGAGTGCGGCAGTTCGGCATGCTGGACGTGCGCCAGGGCATCGTCCATGTCATGGGTCCCGAACAGGGCGCCACGCAGCCCGGCATGACCATCGTCTGCGGCGACTCCCACACCTCCACCCACGGTGCCTTCGGCGCCTTGGCCCAAGGAGTCGGCACCTCGGAGGTGGAGCACGTGATGGCCACCCAGTGCCTAGCACAGTCAAAGGCTAGGAACATGGCCGTGCGTGTCAGCGGCAAGCTGCCGGCGGGGGTTTACGCCAAGGATTTGGCGTTGGCGCTGATCGGGCGCATCGGCACCGCCGGCGCCACCCGCCACACCATCGAGTACCTAGGCGAGGCGGTGCGCGGGCTGTCAATGGAAGGCCGCATGACGCTGTGCAACCTGTCCATCGAGGCGGGCGCCCGGGCGGGCTTGGTGGCCGTCGATGACACCACGCTCGACTATCTGGAGGGGCGGCCCTTGGCGCCGTCGGGCAGCGAGTGGCAGACGGCGGAAGCCTATTGGCGGCGAATGGTCAGCGATCCCGATGCTGAATTTGACAGCTCTGCCAGCTTGGACGCCAGCGCTCTGACGCCGCAGGTCACTTGGGGAACTTCTCCAGAGATGGTCACCGGCGTCGAGGACGCCACGCCCAACCCCCGCCGCGCCGCAGACTCGACCGAGGCTGATGGCATCGAACGGGCCTTGGCCTACATGGGATTGGCGGCGGATCAGCCGATTGCCGACATTCGCTTGGATCGCGTCTTCATCGGCTCCTGCACCAACGCCCGTCTGGAGGACCTGCGGGTTGCCGCGGGCATCGTGGCGGGCAAGCGGGTGGCTTCCAGCGTCAAGCAGGCCCTGGTGGTGCCCGGCTCCGGATTGGTCAAGCAGGCCGCCGAAGGGGAGGGGCTGGCCGACATCTTTACCGCGGCCGGTTTCGAGTGGCGCTCCCCGGGCTGTTCCATGTGCCTAGCCATGAATCCTGACAAGCTGCTGCCGGGGGAGCATTGCGCCTCCACCTCCAACCGCAATTTCGAAGGCCGTCAGGGCCACGGCGGACGCACTCACTTGGTCAGCCCCGCCATGGCTGCGGCGGCGGCGGTGGCGGGCCACTTCATCGATGTGAGGGAATGGCTGTGAAGGCGTTTCAGCGGGAGACCGGCTTGGCCGCGCCCTTGGACCGCGCCAACGTGGACACGGATCAGATCATTCCCAAGCAATTCCTGAAGTCGATCAAGCGCACCGGCTTCGGCGACAACCTGTTCGATGCCTGGCGTTTTCTGGACGAGGGCGACATCGGCCTCACGCCCAACGAGCGGCGCCTGAACCACCGCTTCGTGCTCAATCAACCGCGCTACCAAGAGGCGGGCGTACTGCTAGCCCGGCGCAACTTCGGCTGCGGCTCCAGCCGGGAGCATGCGGTCTGGGCGCTGCTTGAGTACGGCTTCTTCGCCGTAATTGCTCCCAGCTTTGCGGACATCTTCCATGAGAACTGCTTCAAGAACGGGCTCCTGCCCATCCGTCTTGATGAGGCGGTGGTGGACGATCTGTTTGACCGGGCACAAGGCGATGGCGGACTGGAACTGACCGTCGATCTGGAAACCCAGCAAATCCTGCTGCCCGATGGTGGCGAGATCGCCTTCGAGGTGCCGCCGAGCGCCCGCCGCAAACTCCTTGAGGGACTCGATGACATTGGGCTCACCCTTGCTCAGGCGGACCGCATTCGCGCCTTCGAGGCCGACTACTACCAGCGGCATCCTTGGCTCCGGCGTGGTGCCGGCGTGCGCGAGGAGGCTGCGCCATGAACCGCGTCATCAAAATCGCGGCTCTGCCGGGTGACGGCATCGGCCCCGAAGTCGTGCCCATCGCAATCGCCGTTCTGCGCACCGCCTTGGCCGAGGCCAACGTGGGGTTGGAGGTGAGCGAGGCCTTGGTCGGCGGCTGCGCCATCGACCGGACCGGCGAACCACTGCCGGAGGAAACGCTAGCCGCCTGCCGCGCTGCCGATGCGGTGCTGCTCGGCGCAGTGGGCGGCCCTCAATGGGAAGACCGGCCCATGGACCAACGCCCGGAAAAAGGGCTTTTGGGCTTGCGTTCCAACCTGGAGTTGTTCGCCAACTTGCGTCCGGCGCTGCTCTTTGCGCCCCTGGCCGAAGCCTCTTCGCTCAAGCCGGAATTGGTGTCGGGCTTGGACATCCTAATCGTTCGCGAACTCACCGGCGGCATTTACTTCGGCGAACCCAGGGGTGTTTTTTTCGAAAATAATGAACGGGTTGGCGTCAATACCTACAAGTATGCCGAGCATGAAATCGAGCGCATCGCCCGGGTCGCCTTTGACTTGGCGGCCAAGCGTCAGGGGCGGCTGTGCTCCGTGGACAAGGCCAACGTGCTGGAGGCGACGGATCTGTGGCGGGAGGTAGTGAGTGGCCTGGCGGACGAGTGCCCGCAGGTGGCGCTTTCCCACATGTACGTCGATAATGCCGGGATGCAACTCGTCCGCGCCCCCAAACAATTCGACGTCATGGTCACTGGCAACATGTTCGGCGACATCCTTTCCGATGTCGCCGCCATGTTGACCGGCTCCCTCGGCATGCTGCCATCGGCGTCCTTGGCCGCCGACGGCTTCGGCCTGTACGAGCCGGTCCACGGTTCCGCCCCGGACATTGCCGGTCAGGATGCGGCCAACCCGTTGGCGACCGTGCTTTCCGCCGCCATGATGTGCCGTTACAGCTTGGGCCTCCCGGCCGTGGCGGCGCGCATTGAAGGAGCGGTGGACGGGGTTCTCCGACGTGGCCTGCGCACCGCCGACATCCTTGGCGCCAGCGAGTCCGAGGGAATTGAACGAGTCGGCACCGAGGCCATGGGTGAGGCCCTGTTGGCGGAGCTTGAGTCGGAAGCTGAAGGAGCCGAATCGTGAGCGTTGCCGGGGCTAATGGAAAGGTCAACGTCGCCATCGCCGGAGCCACCGGCGCGGTGGGCGGCGCACTGATCGAGATTCTCGAGGAACGGGAGTTCCCCGTGGATCGGCTGCACTTGCTCGCCAGCGAACGCTCCAGCGGCAAGCGCCTGCAGTTCCGTGGCAAGTCGGTGCCGGTGCAAAGGCTCGATGAGTTCGACTTCAGCCAAACCGGGATAGGTCTGTTTTCGGCAGGCGGCACCTTATCGGAGGAGTTCGCGCCCAAGGCAGCGGCGGCGGGCTGCGTGGTGATCGACAATACATCGGCCTTTCGCTACTGCGAAGATGTGCCCTTGATCGTGCCGGAGGTCAACCCCCACCGCATTGGCGAATACGCCGTGCGCAACATCATCGCCAACCCCAACTGCTCCACCATTCAGATGGTGGTGGCGCTCAAGCCCATTCACGATGCGGTGGGCATCGAGCGAATCAACGTGGCCACCTACCAAGCGGTGTCCGGGGCGGGCGGCGGCGGGCTTCGGGAACTCGCCGGCCAGACCGCCAACCTGCTCAACGGCAAGCCCATTGAAACGGACGTCATGCCGGTGCAGATCGCCTTCAACGCCATTCCGCAGATCGACCCCTTCCAGGACAACGGCTACACCAAGGAAGAGATGAAGATGGTCTGGGAAACGCGCAAGATTTTGGAGGACGACGCCATCCAAGTGAATCCAACCTGCGTGCGCATTCCGGTCTTCTACGGACACTCCGAAGCGGTTCACATCGAAACCCGAGAGCCGATCACCCCGGAGCAGGCCACCGAACTGCTAGCCGCCGCGCCGGGGGTGACCGTCCGCGACCAACGTGTACCCGGCGGCTATCCCACGGCGGTCGGGGAAGCTGTTGGCACTGATGCAGTCTATGTCGGCCGCATCCGCCAGGACATCTCCCATCCGCGCGGCCTCAACCTCTGGGTGGTGTCCGACAACGTGCGCAAGGGCGCCGCCTTGAACAGTGTGCAGATTGCGGAAGCCTTGGTTGTGAGCTAGTGCTCCATCCAACTGATAGTTGGGAATTCGTTGGTCGGCAGCACCGGTCATTGTTGGGCCGGTGGTTCATCGCGATTGCCTTGGGCTGGTTCACCTCGGCCGCGCTGGCCAGCACAGTCGATCTCGGCGAGTTGCACGTTGCCTCGGGAGCGGGCGAACGGCTCGATGGCCGCATCGCCTTGGTTGGCGCAGAGGGTCTGCGACGCCACGACATCAACGTCACGCTCGGTTCCAAAGAGGACTTCGGCAACCTTGGCCTTGAGCGCTTCGCCTATCTGGACACCCTGCGCTTCCAAGTGAAGCCGCTCCATGTACGGGTTTCGAGCAGCGCGCCCATTCCCGATGCCTACCTCAACTTCCTCGTGCGCCTGACTTGGCCGAACGGCGCCTTGCTCCGTGAATACGCCGTTCTGCTCGATGCGCCGGGACCGGCTCCGGCCAAGCCGCAAGCGCCCATTTCCGTGGAACAACCTAGGCAGCCCCCCTCAGCCCCATCGGAGCAGACCGTCGTCGTGCGGCCCAAGGACACCCTGTGGAGCATCGCCGCCGCCAACCTCCCGGATGGCATCAACGTTCAGCAGCAAATGCTGGCAATTGTGCGGGAAAACCCCCATGCCTTCGTCGCGGAGAACATCAACGGCTTGGTGGCGGGCGCCACCCTGCGGTTGCCGGACGGCGCGGCCACTGCCAGCTTTTCGCCCCAGGAGGCTATCGACGAAGCCGGGCGGCAGAACGACGCCTGGGGAGCCGGTGGCGGTGGCCAGCTTAGAATCATCGACCCCGCTGAAGACGGCCCGGCAACCGAGGCGGTCACGGAACCGCCAGCGCCAGCGCGGGAAACGGTCGTCGAGCCACCACCGGATGCCATTGCGGTCGCCGCCCCACCCCCGGAACCGCCGCTGGCGGATCTGCTGCAGGAGGCCCGCCGCCAAGTTCGTGAACAAGCTCGGCAACTGCAGCGGCGCGACGGTGAGATCGCTCGCTTGAGCAGCGAGTTGGCGGCGTTGCAGGCCAGCCGCAAGCAAGAGCGGCAGGATTGGACGGAAGCGCTTGGACGCTGGCGCATAGCGGCCTTGGCCGGGCTCCTGCCCACTGCGGGGCTCATTGCCGTCGGGCTGGTGGCCTTGCGGCGCCGCCAAACCGCCCGTCGCGCCGATTCCTCGGAAGCCCCCGACTACGACTTCGGCACGCCCATCGGCGATGGGCAAGTCAAGCTGAACCTAGCCAAGGCCTACCTTGACCTCGACGATCGAGCCAGCGCCCAGGAAGTGCTTGAGGAAGTGGTCGCTGGCGGCACTGACAAGGAGCGCAGCGAGGCCCGGGCTTTGCTTCAGCAGTTGGCTGAACGGCCGTCGCAACCGGCCTCGCCATGATGTCCACGCAAATCGCCATCGGCATTGAGTACGACGGCGGCGCCTTCAATGGCTGGCAGCGCCAAAGCCATCAACCCTCGGTGCAAAGCGAGCTGGAGGCCGCACTGTCCCAAGTGGCCGACCACCGGGTGCGCACCGTGGGCGCGGGGCGCACCGACGCTGGTGTGCACGCCACTGGCCAGGTGGCCAGCTTCCAAACCAACAACGTCCGCCCAATGCGGGCGTGGTGCGACGGGGTGAACGCGCTGACCTCGAGCGGTGTCAAGGTGCGCTGGGCTCGCGAGGTTGACGCGCAGTTCAACGCTCGCTTCTCGGCCATCGCCCGCCGCTACATCTACCTATACCGAATCGATGCGGGCCGTTCGCCGCTGAGCGACCCCTTCACTTGGCGAAGCCCGCCATTGGACGGGCAAGCCATGCGCCACGCGGCCCAAGCGCTGCTCGGCGAACAGGACTTCACCAGCTTCCGTGCCGCCGGCTGCCAATCCAAATCTCCCTGTCGGGACGTGCGCCGCATCGACGTGCGCTCGGCCGCCAACTTGGTCGCACTCGACATCGAAGCCAATGCCTTTGTGCTGCGCATGGTGCGCAACATCGCCGGGGCGCTCGCCCAAGTCGGGCGCGGTGAGCGGCCCGCTGGCTGGATCGCCGAATGCCTGCACGCAAAGGACCGCGCGCTGATCGGCAAGACCGCGCCGCCCCAAGGCCTCTACTTGGTGCAAGTGCGGTATCCGGGACAGGACTTCCCGGTTGGCGGACCACCGCCGCCGCTCGCCGCCGCTGGGGCCGACTGGCTCGACTCGCTGGCCTGAAAGGGAAATTTCGCTGGTTCAAGCACTCGAATCTCTCTAAACTGCCGCCGCGCCGACGGAACGTTGAACTATGGCCCTCAAAATCAAGATCTGCGGGATCACCCGATCAGAGGACTTGGAGGTCCTGATGCGCCTGAAGGTCGATGCCGTCGGGCTGATGTTCGCGGAGAGCAGTCCGCGGCGCCTGGCCCTTGAAGACGCGCAGCGTCTTTCCGAGCAAGCTCGTGGGCACGTGCTTCGGGTGGGCGTGTTTGCCGACGTCAAGCCGGCCGACGTGCGAGCCGCCATCGACGAGGTGGGGTTGGATGTGCTGCAATTCCACGGCCAGGAGGATGCGGCCTACTGTGCGGCGTTCGGCGTGCCGTACTTGAAGGCGATCAAGGTGCGCGGCACGGTGGATGAAGCCGTCCTGCGGGGTCGCTACCCCGATGCCTGCGCCCTGTTGCTCGATGCCGGCGGGGGCGGCGGCGAGGCTTTCGACTGGCGTCACTGGCCCGCCAATCCCTCTGGCCCGTGCATGCTGGCTGGTGGGCTAGGGCCGGACAACGTGGGCCGCGCCGTGCGCTTGCTTCGGCCTTGGGGCGTGGACGTCAGCAGCAAAGTGGAAGGCGCCCAAAAGGGCATCAAGGATGCTGGAAAGATGACCGAATTCGTAACGGAGGCGCGCCGTGCCGCAGCCGGGGAGTAACTACGCACAGCCGTCGCAAGACGGCCACTTCGGTCAGCACGGGGGGCGCTTCGTGGCGGAGACGCTGATCCATGCCCTCGATGAGCTGGAGGCGCTCTATGAGCAGGCCAAGGCGGATCCGGAGTTTCAGGCCGAGTTTGCCGAGGACTTGGCCCGCTTCGTTGGCCGGCCGTCGCCACTGTATTTCGCCCGGCGGCTGACCGAGCGCTTGGGCGGTCCGCAAATCTACTTGAAGCGCGAGGATCTGAACCACACCGGGGCGCACAAGATCAACAATTGCGTCGGCCAGGCGCTCCTGGCCCGGCGCATGGGCAAGCCGCGGGTGATTGCCGAGACCGGAGCGGGCCAGCACGGCGTGGCCACCGCCACCGTGGCGGCCCGGTTTGGCCTCGAATGCCAAGTTTACATGGGGGCCGTGGACATCGCCCGCCAAGCCCTCAACGTCTATCGCATGAAGCTGCTCGGCGCTTCGGTGGTGCCGGTCCACTCCGGTTCGAAGACCTTGAAGGATGCCTTGAACGAGGCGCTGCGCGATTGGGTGACCCACGTGGACGACACCCACTACATCATCGGCACGGTGGCCGGTCCGCACCCCTATCCGATGCTGGTGCGGGACTTTCAGTCGGTGATCGGCCAGGAGGCGCGCAGCCAGTGCCTACAGCAGATGGGGCGCCTGCCAGATGCGCTGGTCGCCTGCGTCGGCGGCGGGTCCAATGCGCTGGGCCTGTTCCACCCGTTCATCGACGACGAGGCCGTGCGGCTGGTGGGCGTCGAGGCAGCGGGGCTGGGGCTGGAAACGGGGCGTCATGCGGCACCCTTGAACGATGGCCAAGTGGGCGTGCTGCACGGCAACAAGACCTATCTGATGCAGGACGCCGACGGTCAGATCAGCGACACACACTCCGTCTCGGCGGGCTTGGACTATCCGGGCGTCGGCCCGGAGCACAGCCATCTCAAGGACATTGGCCGGGCCGAATACGATGCGGTCACCGACGAGGAGGCCTTGGCCGCCTTTCGCCTGCTCAATCAGACCGAGGGCATCATGCCGGCCTTGGAGAGCAGCCATGCGGTGGCTTGGGTGGTGCGCGAGGCACCGCAGTTCGACGCCGGCCAAATCGTCGTCATCAACCTCTCCGGGCGCGGTGACAAGGACATTCAAACCGTCGCCGACCTCGACGGCACGACGTTGTGAGCCGCATCGGCCAAACCCTGGAGGCGTTGCGCAGCCGTCGGCGAACGGCGCTGGTGCCCTTCATCACCGCTGGGGACCCGCACCTCAAGGCCACCGTGCCGGCGCTGCACGCCTTGGTTCAGGGCGGCGCCGACCTGCTGGAGGTCGGTGTGCCGTTCAGCGACCCGGAAGCGGACGGGCCCGCCATTCAGGCGTCATCGGAACGCGCCTTGGCGAATGGCACGGGACTGCGCGACGTACTCGGCTGCGTGACTGAATTCCGCGCCGGCAATGACCAAACGCCCGTCATCCTCATGGGCTATCTGAACAGTGTGCTGGCCATGGGGGAGGGGACCTTCGCCGCCGCCGCCTTGGAAGCGGGGGTGGACGGGGTGATCATCGTCAACCTGCCCCCCGAGGAATCAGTTTCGCTGCGCAGCGCCTTGGCGGAGGTGGGCATCGACCTGATCCTGCTGGCCGCGCCCACTTCAAGCGACGAGCGGCTCAGCGCCATCGATCGGGCGGCGAGCGGCTTCGTTTACTTGGTGTCGCTCAAGGGCACGACCGGCGCCGACCACATCAGCGTTGGCGAGGTCAACCAAAACCTGGCTCGGCTGCGGGCGCATACTCGGCTGCCGGTTCTAGTCGGCTTCGGCATCAAGGACGGCGCCACCGCCCGGGCCTTGGGCGATCAGGCCGACGGCGTGGTCGTGGGAGCCGCCATCGTCTCGCGCATGGCGGCACTCAGCGACGCCCCCGACGCCATTCCTGAGGCCCTTCAGCAATTCGCCGGCGAAATCCGCCAAGCCTTGGATGCATGAAGCCGCCCGCCCGCAACTTAACCGAGTGGCTGGGGCACATGGAGGCGCTCAACCCGGCCAGCATCGATCTGGGACTCGAACGGGTGCGCGAAGTGGGCAAGCGCATGGAGGTGCTGGCGCCCGCCCCGGTTTCGGTGATCGTGGCCGGCACAAACGGCAAGGGGTCCACCTGCGTGTGCTTGGAGCGCATTCTGCTTGCCTCGGGGCGGCGCACTGGCTGTACGCTGTCGCCGCATCTGGAGTCCTTCCGGGAGCGGGTGCGAATCAACGGCGTCGAAGCGGACAACGCCACCCTGTGCGCGGCCTTCGAGGCAGTGGAGGCGGCACGGGGCGATCTGGCCCTGACCTATTTCGAGTATTCGTGCCTTGCGACGCTGTTCTGCTTCAAGGCCGCCGCCGTGGATGTGGCGATCCTGGAGGTCGGCTTGGGCGGACGCCTTGACGCCTTCAACATCGTCGATGCGCAAGTGGCCGTGGTCACCAGCATCGGCCTCGACCACATGGCCTACCTGGGCGACTCCTGCGAAGCCATTGGCGCGGAAAAGGCGGGCGTTTTCCGCGCCGGCCAACGCATTGCCCTAGGCGATGGGATGCCGGACAGCGTTCTGGCGGCGGCGGCGCGGGCCACCCGGTCGCCCATGCGTTGGGGGGAGGGCATTCGCCTGTTGGCGGAGAACTCCGACACCGGCGCCCCAACTTGGCAAGTCGAAGTGGACGGGCGACGCCTTTCCGGCCTGCCCTGCGGCGCCCTGCCAACCGAGAACTGCGCCTTGGCCACCGCGGCAGCCTGTGCCGTCGATGCCGTCATGGGCGAGGATCGGGTCGATGGGCCATGCGTTCGCCAAGGCTGGTCCGAGGCCTGGCTGCCTGGCCGCCTCGAAGCCTTCACCGCCGCTGGACGGCAGTGGCTGGTCGATGTGGCCCACAATCCCTTGGGGGCCGCGTTCCTCAGCGACGAACTACCGAGGCGTTTTCCCGGCCGCCGCGTCGTGGC
This sequence comes from uncultured Pseudomonadales bacterium, assembly GCA_964598305.1. Lineage (GTDB taxonomy): Bacteria > Pseudomonadota > Gammaproteobacteria > Pseudomonadales > Azotimanducaceae > Azophilus. The sequence goes on from CAZRBP010000002.1 coordinate 44,434, forward strand.
GGTGTTCGGCAACCTGCACGACAAGGACAGCGGCGCGGTTTGCCGAGCGCTCGGCGGCTTAGTCCGCCATTGGGTTCTGGTTGACACGACCGGGCCCCGCGGACTGTCGGCCGAGGACCTGTCCGACCGCTGCGGCGAGTTCGAATGCTCCGTTGCGGGCGATTTGGGTGCCGGCTTGGCGCTCGCCCACTCGCTCACCGAGCCATCTGATGTTATTCTGGCATTCGGTTCGTTTGCGGTGGCCCAAGCGGCGCGCTCTAGACTGACGATGACCGATGTTGATGTCCAATAGGCCAGCGGCTTCGCGATGAGCGAACAAACCCGCTACCGGATTACGGGCGGCCTGTTCCTCCTAGCCATCGCCATCATCTTTGTGCCCATGCTGTTCGACGACGACGGGGTTCCGTCCGTGGAGCTCGCCCCGGTCGATGCCGACTACCAACCCCCAGTCGTGGAGGCGTTCGAGGACGTGGTGCCCGAAACCGACCTCGCCGCCCGGGTCCAGGCCTTGCGCGACGAGGCGGATGACCAAGGCTTCCACCGCAGGACGGGAACCCGCATCGGCGAGCCGGTGCTGTCGCTCCCCAACGATGAAACCGGCGCCTGGGCGGTTCAACTCGGCAGCTTCCTGGAGGCGGACAAGGCAACCGCCTTTCGCGACCGGCTGCGCGCGGATGGCCACGAGGCCTTCACCAGCATGTTCAAGCGCCGCGAAGGCACCATCATGCACCGGGTGGCCGTGGGGCCCTTTCTCTCGGAGGAGCGGGCCAGCAACCTCGCCGCCGACCTTGAGAACCAGTACGGGGAGACGCCCAAGCTCATGGCGTTTGGAAACTAGGAGTCGGCGCATCGCTGGCCTCGACATCATCGTCCTTTTGCTGGTGGCGGCATCGGCTTTGATCGGGCTGCTTCGCGGCCTGACGCGCGAGGTGCTATCCCTTGCCATCTGGTTTGCCGCCATCCTCGGCGCGATGTCGCTGGGCCCCTTGGCTGCCAATTTGCTGGCGCTCGACTCCCGTGCGATGAGTGCGGTTGCCGGCTACGTCATGGTCTTCGTGGTGATTATCGTGCTTGGCGCCCTGGTGCAGAGGCTGGTGGCCAAGGCGGTCGATGCGACTGGCCTATCCGGCACCGACCGCGTGTTGGGACTGGTGTTCGGCGGAGCTCGGGGCTTGGCCATCTGTTTGGTCATCTTCATCATCCTGCGTCCCTTCGTCCAGGAAAACGACTGGTGGCAGGCCGCATTTGCGCCGCTGGTGCTGGCGGCGCTGGAGGACGAACTGCTCGAACTCTTGGATCGATTCGGGGCGGCTCCATCAAATCCAACTGTTGAGGCGCTCTAATGTGCGGAATCGTCGGCTTGGTTTGCGCTGATCCGGTCAATCAGCAGATCTACGACGCCCTGACCGTGCTGCAACATCGTGGCCAAGACGCCGCTGGGATGGTGACCAGCGATGGTGTGCGGCTGCACCTGCGCAAGGACAACGGCTTGGTGCAGGACGTCTTCGAGCAGCATCACATTGAACAGCTGGTCGGCAACATCGGCATCGGCCATGTGCGCTATCCCACTGCCGGCTCGTCGAGCTCCGCCGAGGCGCAGCCCATGTACGTCAACTCCCCGCACGGCATCACCTTGGCGCACAACGGCAACCTGACCAACTTCGAGGCCCTGAAGGCGGATCTGTTCAGTGAGGACCGCCGCCACGTCAACACCAGCAGCGACTCGGAGGTGCTGCTCAACGTCTTCGCCCATGAACTGCAGATGATGGACGTCGATCAGCCGAGCGCCGACGACATCTTCGCCGCCATCGCCGGGGTGCATCGGCGTTGCGAGGGCGCCTATGCCGCGGTCGCCATGATCACCGGTGTGGGCTTGGTCGGCTTTCGGGATCCGCACGGCATCCGCCCCTTGGTCTACGGCCGCCGGGCCTGCGACTACGGCTGGGAGTACATGATGGCCTCGGAGAGCGTCGCCTTGGACATGCTCGGCTTTGAGATCGTCGCCGACGTGGCGCCGGGGGAGGCGGTGTTCGTCAGCGACCAAGGCGAGGTTGCCAAGCGCCGCTGTGCCCCCGCTGCAACGCATACCCCCTGCATCTTCGAATACGTCTATCTCGCCCGCCCGGATTCCATTCTCGACCAGATTTCCGTGTACAAGTCGCGGCTGCGGATGGGCGAGCACCTAGCTGCCCGCATCCTGGAGCGCTACCCCAACCATGACCACGACATCGACGTGGTAATCCCCATTCCGGACACCGGGCGAACCGCGGCGCTGCCGCTGGCTTACGAACTGAACGTCAAGTACCGGGAGGGCTTCGTCAAGAACCGCTACATCGGGCGCACCTTCATCATGCCGGGGCAGCAAATGCGCCGCAAATCCGTGCGCCAGAAGCTCAACGCCATCGAACTGGAGTTCCGGGGCAAGAACGTGCTGCTGGTGGACGACACCATCGTGCGCGGCACCACCACCGGCCAGATCGTTCAGAAGGCCCGGGAGGCGGGCGCGCGCAAGGTCTATATGGCCTCGGCCGCACCGCCCATCCGCTTCCCCAACGTCTATGGCATCGACATGCCCGCCGCCAGCGAGTTGGTCGCCTTCGAGCGCAGCGAAGAAGAAGTGGGCCGCATCATCAACGCCGACTGGCTGACCTACCAGCGCCAGGAGGACTTGATCGAGAGCGCCCGGGAAGGCAATCCCGCCATCCGCACATTCGAGTGTTCCGTGTTCGATGGCGACTACGTTACCGGCGGCATCGATCAGAACTACTTGACCCGCCTGTCGGCGGACCGCAACGACCAGAGCAAGCAGCAGCGTGAACTGCAGCTGGACCGCACCGTCATCGAACTGCACAACCATGCCTGAAGCCGCTCCTCGAAGCCCCTGCATCGGGGTTTGCTCCACTACCTATGGCGACTTGATCTGCAACGGCAGCCAGCGCCATGCCTGATGCGCCCACAAGCCCGTGCATCGGTGTCTGTTCGACCACCTACGGTGACTTGATCTGCCGCGGCTGCTACCGCTTCGCCCATGAGGTGGCGCAGTGGAACGGCTATGAGCCCACCCAGCAGACCGCCGTGCTGGAGCGGCTGGCCAGCCTGCGCGCCGGCGCGGTCTCACGGCACTTGAGCCCCATACACATCGACCAGCTCGTACGCCAGGCAGCCTCCGTAAAGCTCCGGCGGACCGAGGGCCGCAGTGCCCACGACATCGCCTACGAAGTGCTGCGACGCCTCAGCGTGTGGCGCCGGCCACTGCCCTGGGCAACGGACGACGAGGATGCCCCAGTCCAAGCGCACGTCCTCCTGGGGCGAATTGACAAGGACATCTGGCAGCGCTCCGAAGCACACTACGAACGCAACTTCCGAATCGCCGCTCAGTGAAGGCGAACCCGCTACGCGGGTTCGTTGGAGTTTCGCCAACGCGAAAGCGCGACCTAACGGTCGCGTTGGAGTTTCGCTGGCGCGAAAGCGCGACCTAATGGTCGCGTTGGAGTTTCGCTGGCGCGAAACTCTGTCTATGGTGAGCGAAACTGCG
>CAZRBP010000002.1:48068-63420 GCA_964598305.1 uncultured Pseudomonadales bacterium
GGTCGCGTTGGAGTTTCGCTGGCGCGAAACTCTGTCTATGGTGAGCGAAACTGCGATAGGAAGTGACGGTTCATGGGACACCTAATCGAAGTGCAGCGCTTTCTGGCTTGCCCAACGCCGGATGCTTGGCTTGACGACGCCTTGGCGGATCTGCCGACCTTGCTGATCGACCACGCCAATTGCGAGAAGAAGGCCGCCGGAACCGCGCTCGGGCTGCTGTATCGCTACGTGGACAAGCCGCCGTTGCTGCACAAGCTGTCCCGTTTGGCGCGGGAGGAGTTGCGCCATTTCGAACAAGTGCTTGAACTGATGGAAGGGCAGGGGGTGGACTATGTCCACCTGCCGCCGGGCCGCTACGCGGGCAGCCTGCACCGGCTCATCAGCCGCCAGGAACCGCAACGGCTGGTTGATTCGCTGCTGGTGGGCGCCATCGTCGAGGCGCGCTCCTGCGAACGCTTTCAGCGGCTCTCAGAAGTCGCGGCTGAGCCGTTGGCTGGGTTCTATGCCCGCCTGCTGGCCTCCGAAGCGCGGCACTTTCAGGACTATCTGAAGTTGGCGGAGCGCTATTCGGATGCTCCGCTCAGGGCGCGCTTGGAGCGTTTTCTATCCGCCGAAGCGGCGCTGGTCACCGACTCGGATTCGACGTTTCGCTTCCACAGCGGGCCATTGGCTGCTGCAAGCTAGCCGGACTGCCGTTCGTCAGCGTGTTGGAAGATCTTGGTGGCGGCGCCGATCATGGAGGCCATGTCGGCCAAGTTTGAAGGCAGTATCAACGTGTTTCCGGCCTTGGCCAACTCGCCGAATCGCTCTAGGTAATCTTCCGCAATGCGTAACTGTAGAGCCTTGTCGCCACCCTCGGCGAGCAGCGCTTCAGCCACCTTCCTCAAGCCTTCAGCAGTCGCTTCGGCAATGCGCAGAATGGCCGCGGCTTCGCCCTCGGCCTCGTTGATCTGCTGCTGCTTGGCGGCTTCGGACTCGAGGATCACCCGCCGCTTCTCGCCCTCCGCCTGGTTGATCTGCGCATCCCGCTCGCCCTCCGACTGCAGGATGACGGCCCGCTTCTCGCGCTCCGCCCGCATCTGCTTCTCCATGGCCGAGAGTACGTCATGGGGCGGGTTGATGTTCTTGATTTCGTAGCGCAGCACCTTCACGCCCCAAGGCTCCGAGGCTTGATCAAGCTCCTCCACCACGCTCTGATTGATGGCGCTGCGCTCTTCGAAGGTCTTGTCGAGTTCAATCTTGCCGATTTCGCTTCTCAAGGTGGTTTGCGCTAGCTGGGAGATGGCGAACGTGAAGTCGCCGATGCCGTAGGAGGCTCGCTCGGGATCTAGCACCTGCATGTACAACACCCCATCCACGCCCACCTGCACGTTATCCCGGGTGATGCACACCTGCTCCGGAATGTCCATGGCGTGTTCCTTGAGGCTGTGCTTGTACACGACCCGTTCGATGAAGGGGATGAGGATGTTGAAGCCGGGCTTCAAGGTGCGCGAGTAGCGGCCCAAGTTCTCGATGACGTAGGCGTTTTGCTGCGGCACCACCACCGCGGTCTTGATGACGAGGATGATCGCCGCCAAGGCGATGATGGCAGCCACCACGAAGCCAAGATCCAACATGTTCGCCTCCTAAGCGTCTTCTGCGTCCGAACTGGACGTGATTTTGAGCAAGGTGCCATCAGTGGCCACGACTCTGGCGTTCTGGCCACCTTCGATGGGAGCGGCGCCGGCGTTCTCCGCACTCCAAGTGGAGCCGCGCAGCCGCACCCGGCAGCGCCCGCCGGGTGGCACGTCCTCCCCGGGACTGACGATGGCGCCGATCAGGCTGTTGCCGAAGGCGGGCAGGCCACCGCGAAAGCGGTCGTAGAGCTTGCGGCGAAACAGCACCATCGAGGCAATGGCCAAGAATGCGAACAGCAGCCACTGGCCCCAGATCGGCAACTCAAGTCCGGCAAATCCGGCCAGTCCGGTCAATATGGCGGCGACGCCCACGAAAATGAGGTAGTAGGCGGCTTCGACGCCAAGCAACTCGGCGGCCATCAGGCCGAATCCGATGATTAGCCAACCCCACCAGGGCATGCCGTACCTCCTGCTTCCATCGCCTGCGCTGCATTGCCGCGCCAGTGTACGGGGATAGTGCGTCAAGGGATAGTGGGGGGGCTCCCGTAAGGCCGATCCAGCGCAAAGCACTCCAACTGAAAGCGTCGGCCGGCTTGGCGCAGCAGCCAACCGCAACGGTCCCAGTCGCCGAGCACGTAGCGCAGTCCGTTGGCATGGCGGTGAATCGCTGGCCGATGCGTGTGGCCGTGGATCAGCACGTGGCCGTCTAAGTCCTCAAACAGCCGATCGGCGGCAGCGGGATCGGCGTCCATGATGGCCATGGGCTTGGCCGCATTGCTGGCCCGGCTGGCGGTGCGCAAGCCGTTCGCCGCCGCCCGGCGCTCGGCCAGCGGCTTGGCCAGCATCTCCGCCTGCCAGGCGGGGGAGCGGAACAGCTTGCGCATCGCCTGATAGGCCTCATCACCGGTGCAAAGGGCGTCGCCATGGGCCAGGATGAGGTGGTCGGCGGTGCGGAACGGATCCGGCAGCAGCCGCGCATCCGTCCGTTCAGCAAAGCGCTCGCCAAGCAGAAAGTCCCGATTGCCCGCCATCACCCGCACGGCGGCGTTTCGCGCCGCTCGCTCAAGCATTGCGCAGACCCGCGTGGCCAGCGCCGCGTCGTCGTCGTCACCGATCCAGGCTTCGAAAAGGTCGCCGAGAATGAACACTTCCTCCGCCCAAGGCGCTTCCGATTCAAGGCATTCGGCGAACCGTGCGAAGCGCTGGTCACGAATGCTGTCCAGATGCAGATCGGATAGGAAGATGCGCCTCGGCTGGGCTCGATCATCGGCCATCAAGCACCTCGCCTGCCGCCTGCAGGGTGTTGAGCAGCAAGGCCACCCGGGTCATGGGGCCGACGCCACCGGGAACCGGCGTGATCCAGGCGGCGATCTTTGCGGCAGCATCGAAGGCGACGTCGCCATGCAGTTTGCCCCGCTCATCCCGCGTGATGCCGACATCGATCACGACGGCACCGGGCTTGATCCAGTCACCTTGCACCAGGCCCGGCTTGCCAACGGCGGAAATGAGGATGTCGGCTTGACGCGCCGCGGCACCGGTGTCACGGGTGAACTTATGGGTCATGGTGACGGTGCAGCCCGCTTGGAGCAGTTCCAAGCCCATGGGACGGCCGAGATGGTTGGAGGCGCCAATCACCGTGGCTTGGGCGCCGTAGTAGTCCACGCCGGTGCGGTCGAGCAGCAGCATCACGCCCATCGGAGTGCAGGAGCGCAGGGCCGGGCGGCGCAGCGCCAGACGGCCGATGTTATGGGGATGGAAGCCATCCACATCCTTGGCCGGATCGATTTGATCGATGATGCGGTTGGCGTCGATATGGTCCGGCAACGGCAACTGCACGAGAAAGCCGTGGATGTCGGGATCGGCGTTCAGCGCCCGAATCCGCGCTTCCAACTCAGCTTGCGTGACGGTGGCGGCGATGCGCTCCACAACGGAGTGAAAGCCCACCTGCCGGCAGTCCCGCGCCTTGGCATTGACGTACACTTCGGAAGCGGCGTCGTCGCCGACCAGCACCACGGCCAGCCCAGGCGGGCGCAGGCCGGCGCTAACGCGCCGCTGCACGGCTTGCTGAATGTCGCGCCGATAGGCCGCAGCGATGGCCTTGCCGTCGAGAACCTGGGCTGTCATGGACACTCCGCAACCAATTGCGCTCGGCGGGCAGTTTACAACCGACTGCCGCCTATTGTGAGCCGGAATCTATCCGTATAATTCGCGCGTCCCCACCCCGATCACCATCCTGAGAGAAGCAAGCCCATGGCGCTACCGCACCTTGAAGACTATTTCCCCGATTGGAAGGAGCGCGAGGCCTTGGCCGAAGCCATGATTCCGATCATTGGCAAGCTCTACCGCAAGAACGTGGTCGCTTATTGCTACGGACGGGCGCTGTACAACCAGAGCGTCATCCAGATCATGAAGACCCATCGCTACGTGCGCCAGGTGGCACACAACGAGCTGTCGGAGTTCGAGAGCTACCCCATCCTCAAGGCTCTGTCCGAGCTCGATCTCGGGCCTTCCCACATCGACGTGGGCAAGCTGACCACCCGCTTCATGGAAGCCTCCGAGGGCAGCTCCGTCAATCCGAAGGCGTTCGTCCGCGACGCCTGCGCCGAGGTGATCGGCCGGCACGTGCCACCACTGGAAGAGCCCCAGGACATCGTGCTGTATGGCTTTGGCCGCATCGGCCGCCTACTCGCCCGCCTGTTCATTGAAAAGACTGGCGGTGGCCACCAGCTGCGGCTCAAGGCCATCGTGGTGCGCAAGGCCAGCGATGACGATCTGATGAAGCGGGCGGCGCTGCTGCGCCGGGATTCGGTGCACGGCGCCTTTCTGGGCACGCTGCGCGTGGATGAGGAAAACAGCTGCCTGATCGCCAACGGCAACGTGATTCGGGTCATCTACGCGGACCAGCCCGACGCGATCGACTATCGGCAGTACGGCATCGACAACGCCATCGTGATCGACAACACGGGTGCCTGGCGGGACGAGGCGGGTCTCAGCCGCCACCTCGAATGCCCCGGCGCCGCCAAGGTGATTCTGACCGCGCCGGCCAAGGGCGACCTCAAGAACATCGTTTCCGGGGTCAATTCGGGCTGCGTCCTGCCCACCGACACCATCCTTGGCGCCGCCTCGTGCACCACCAACGCCATCGTGCCGGTGATGAAGGCAGTCAACGACCGCTACCAGCTGCAGCACGGGCACATGGAGACGGTACACGCCTACACCAACGACCAGAACCTGATTGACAACTACCACAAGAAGAACCGGCGGGGCCGGGGCGCGCCGCTGAACATGGTGATCACCGAAACCGGCGCCTCCACGGCGGTGACCGAACTGCTGCCGGAACTCAAGGGCAAGCTCACGGGCAACGCCATCCGTGTGCCGACGCCGAACGTCTCCTTGGCGATATTGAACCTTGCTCTGTCCGAGGATGTGGCCGTTGAGGGCGTCAACGACTTTCTGCGCAACGCCTCCCTGCATTCCGACCTGCAGCGCCAGATCGACTACACCGAAGCGCCGGACGTGGTGTCGTCGGACTTTGTCGGCAATCGGCACGCCTGCATCGTCGATGGGGGCGCGACCTTGGCCAAGGACAACCGGGTGGTGCTCTACGTCTGGTACGACAACGAGTTTGGCTACGCCTGCCAAGTGGTGCGCGTGGTGCAGAAGTGGGCCGGCATCTCCTATCCGCTCATTCCCCGGGACGTGGAAGAGCAGGGGTTCTGATCCCGCTGAAGGACGGCTACGCGGCCTGCTCCGAGTCGGTCACAGCCACTGCGTTGCGAGCCAATCGTTCAGCCACCGTCCGCCAACTGTGCCGCAGCGCAAACTCCCGGCAGTTTGTTCGCGACACGGCCAGAGCCCGCCGCACTGCTTCGCCCAGATCGGTGTCGAGCGCGCCATTCACGCCTTCGGAAACCACGTCCAGCGGGCCAGTGACCGGATAGGCCGCCACCGGCGTGCCGCAGGCCATGGCCTCCAGCATCACCAAGCCGAAAGTGTCCGTGCGCGAAGGGAAGACGAACGCATCGGCTCGGGCGTATTCGCGTGTGAGCGCCTCACCGTAGCGATAGCCGAGCCAAGCCGCGCCGGGGAATCGGGCCTCCAGCGCCTTGCGCTCCGGCCCGTCGCCCACCACGACCTTGTCGGCATCGATGCCGAGTGCTAGGAACGCCTCAATGTTCTTTTCCGACGCCACCCGGCCGACGTAGAGCAGCCGGGGGCGATCGGCAACCGAACGGGGCAGGGGACGGAACCGTTCGACGTCAACGCCGCGTCCCCAAACAACCAAGTTGCTGAACCCCTTGGCCGCGAGTTCATCGCGGTGATGGCGGGTGGTGACCAGCACTCGGGCGGCCGGGCGATGGAACCAGCGCATAAATCGGTAGCCAACACTTAAGGGCAGGCCGGTTCGGTCGTGGAGGTACTCGGGAAACTTGGTGTGCAGGGACGTGGTGAACGGAACTTGGCGGCGTACCGACCAGGCCCGGGCGGCGACGCCGAGCGGCCCTTCGGTGGCGATGTGGATGGCGTCCGGCGCCAAGCCGCGGACCAGCTCGCCCATGCGCCGCCAGGGTCCCGGAGCGACGCGAATTTCCGAGTAGCCCGGCAACGGCAGCGTATGGAACAGGCTAGGTTCGATAACGTCCACCTGATGACCCAAACCGCGCAGCTCGGTGATGACGTTGCTCAAGGTGGTGACCACGCCGTTGGTCTGCGGCAGCCAAGCGTCCGTAACAATCAGCAGCTTCATAGCGCCGCTTGCCCGGGGGTGGGTTCAATCACTGTCAGCTCCAGGTTGGGATTGACGTGTGACCAATCGAGAATGTGGAACACGCCGTCCGCATCTTCCGCCAAGGCCGTGCATGACTCCACCCAATCGCCGCAATTCATGTATCGAACGCCATCGATGTCGGTGATCTCCGCCCGGTGGATGTGGCCGCACACCACGCCGTCGAAGCGCCGCCGCCGGCACTCGTAGCTGACCGCCTGCTCGAAGTCGCCGACGTAGTTCACGGCCCGCTTAACGCGGTGCTTGATCCAGGCGGACAGTGACCAGTAGCCGTAGCCGAACTTGCGCCGCAGCAGGTTCAGGTAGCGGTTCAAGCCCAAGAGCAGGTCGTAGCCGATGGCGCCGAGAAAGGCCAGCCACCGATGGTAGCGGGTGATTACATCGAATTGGTCGCCATGCACCACCAGCAACCGCTTGCCGTCGGCGGTCTCATGCACCGCTTGGTCCACGATCGAGATCCGGCCTAGGGTCAAGTCGGAAAAGCTGCGCAGAAACTCGTCGTGGTTGCCCGTCACATAGGTCAGCCGGGCACCTCGCTTGACCATGGTGAGCAACCGGCGCACCACGTTGTTGTGCGCCTGCGGCCAGTAAAGCGTGGACTGCATCCGCCACCCGTCGATGATGTCACCCACTAGGTAGAGATCGTCACAGCGATGCTGCTTCAGGAACGCCAGCAACCGATCGGACTGGCAGCCCTTGGTGCCGAGGTGAATGTCGGACAGGAAGATGGCACGGTAGAAGGTCGTCTCGGCCGGGTTGCTCACAGGTCCCCTCCGCTCGCTTCGTTGATGGACGCATCAACCATGCCCGCGCAGCTTACCGCCTTCCCTTTACGGTTTTGTGACAGCGCCTTGACCACCGGGTGGGGTACGGCCACAATACGCCGCCTTGAAATTCACCGCGTCGGTTTCCGTTCGGGGGCTGGCGCCAGCATCCACCGCGCGGCAAGCGCAACCAATCTTGAGGATTGCATGAAGGTACTGGTACCGGTAAAGCGCGTCGTTGACGCGAATGTGAAGGTTCGGGTCAAGCCGGACAACACGGGCGTTGATCTCAGCAACGTCAAAATGGCGGTCAATCCGTTTTGCGAAATCGCCATTGAGGAGGCGGTGCGGCTCAAGGAGGCTGGGGTGGCCAGCGAGGTGGTCGCGGTCGCCGTGGGCGGCTCGGCCTGCCAAGAGCAGCTCCGCACTTGCCTGGCACTCGGCGCCGACCGCGCCGTGTTGGTCGAGACCGATGAGCCGGTGCAGCCCCTCGGCGTCGCCAAGGCGCTCAAGGCACTGCAGGACAGCGAACAGGCCGACATCGTGCTGTTCGGCAAGCAGAGCATCGATGGCGACAACAGCCAAACGGGACCGATGTTCGCCGCGCTGACGGGCCTGCCCCAAGCCACCTTTGCTTCCGAGGTCAAACCCCAGGACGGCTCGCTGGAAGTGACGCGGGAAGTGGATGGCGGGCTGCAGACCATCTCCGTGAAGCTGCCCGCCGTCATCACCACGGACCTGCGGCTCAACGAACCCCGCTACGCTTCGCTGCCCAACATCATGAAGGCCAAGCGCAAGCCGATGGACCAAACCACCCCGGCCGAACTTGGCGTCGACGTCAGTTCCGCTGTTGAGGTGCTCTCCGTCGAGCGCCCCGCCGAACGCGCCGCCGGCATCAAGGTCGAGAGCGTGGAGGAACTGGTTGATAAACTCAAAAACGAAGCAAAGGTGATCGCATGACCGCGTTGATCGTCGCCGAGCACGACAATGACTCCCTAAGGCCGGTCACCGGCGTGGTGGCCGCTGCGGCCACCGCCATCGGCGGCGGCTACGACGTACTCGTGGCGGGCGAAGGCTGCGCAGCGGCGGCCGCCGAAGCCGCGGCGCTGGCCGGGGCGGGCAAGGCGCTGCTCGTCGACCACACCGCCTATGGCCACCAGCTTGCAGAGAACGTCGCCCCCTTGGTCGCCGAGGTCGGCGGCGGCTACAGCCACATCCTCGCCGCCCACACCACCACCGGCAAGAATTTTCTGCCAAGGGTGGCCGCCTTGCTGGATGTGGCGCAGATCTCGGACATCATGGCGGTGGTCGATGAGGCGACCTTCAAACGCCCCATCTACGCCGGCAACGCCATTGCCACGGTTCGCTCCAGCGACGCCATCAAGGTTGTGAGCGTGCGGGGCACGGCTTTCGACCCGGTGCCTGCGGAAGGTGGATCGGGCATCGTCGAGGCCTTGGACAGCATCCATGACGCCGGCCTGTCCGGCTTTGTGGGTGAAAGCCTAGCGGTCTCGGAACGACCGGAGCTGACCGCCGCGGGAACCATCATCTCCGGTGGCCGGGGCATGGGCAGCGGCGAGAACTTCGCGCTGCTCGAAGGCATCGCTGACAAGCTCGGCGCCGCCATCGGCGCCTCCCGGGCAGCCGTGGACGCGGGCTTCGTGCCCAACGACATGCAAGTGGGGCAGACCGGCAAGATTGTGGCCCCGGAGCTCTACATCGCCGTCGGCATTTCCGGCGCCATCCAGCATCTGGCGGGGATGAAGGACAGCAAAGTCATCGCGGCCATCAACAAGGACGAGGACGCGCCCATCTTCCAAGTGGCGGACTACGGGCTCGTCGCTGACCTGTTCAAGGCGCTGCCGGAACTCGAAGCCCTGCTTTAAGCATCAGCCGAGCCGACCGCGCTAACGCGCGGGGATCAAAGCCCGGTCGCCGGAGTTCGCTTGGCCGTGTACCAAGTGACTGGCTGCGCGTGATCATGAACCGCCTCCGCAACGTCGAGCACTAGGGCGAAGATCGCCATGCGGACGATCACGCCATTGTCGGTTTGCCGGAAGATGGCAAGGTTGGGGTTTTCATCGAGGTCGGCATCGAGTTCCTGGGCGGCACTGCGCGAGTCCCGTGGCAGCGGATGCATGATGACGGTGTTCGGCTGGCAGTGTTCGGTGTAGATGGCTTGGTTCAGGCGAAACAGCCCCCGGTAGCGATTGGCTTCCGCCTGGGAGGGAAAGCGCTCCTCCTGGGTGCGTGTGACATAGAGAATGTCCACGTTGTTGATACCCGGCTCCAGTTGATGGTAGGCGGCCACCCGGTGCCCGCGCCGACGAAGGCTTTGGACGATTTCCACCGGCGCCTCAAGGTCCGGCGGCGATACCAAGTGGTAGTCGATGTCCTCGTAGTGGGCCAACAGCTTGCATAGTGAATGCACCGCACGGCCGTAGCGCAGATCGCCCACCAGCGCGATGCGCAGGCCGTCAATGCCCTGCCCGCGTCCAACCATCTCCTGAACGATGGTGTACAGGTCGAGCAGGGCTTGGCTGGGGTGCTCATTGGGGCCGTCGCCGGCGTTGATGACCGGCACACGGCTGGCTTGGGCGAATTCCGCTACCGAACCGGCCTCGGGATGGCGCATCACAATGACGTCGCTGTAGCCGGACAGCACCCGGGCGGTGTCCTCAAGGGATTCGCCCTTGGCCAGCGAGGAAGCCTTGACTTCGGTGGTCTCACGCACCTCGCCGCCGAGCAGGTTGAAGGCGGAGCCGAAGGAGATGCGCGTTCGCGTGGAGGGCTCGAAAAACATGTTGGACAGTATCGCGCCCTGCAGCACCCGAGTGATGCGCATGCGGGCAGCGTAGGCACGCAGATCGTCAGCGACGGCGAACAGGGTCTCGATGTCCGCCCGCTCGAACTGGTCCACGGACAGTATGTGCGCGCCCCGGAACTCCAATCTGATCCCTCCATGTGGTGCGGGTTGCTATGCTAAGTTAAGGGTGGCCAGTTGGGAAGGAGGAGCGCTTCATGGCGGGATGGCGCTGGACAGGACTGGTATCATTGCGGCCAACCTAGCCCAGCCATAGGGCGAACCGATGAGCGAAGCCGCCGCCGAGCCGATCGACTCCATTCCCGCGCAAGGGGAGGGCACTTCCCCGCAATTGCTGCCGTTTTCGTTCGCCCGCCGCTTCGGCGCCGTCATCACCAACGCCCAAGCCCTCGGCGGCGAACTCGACGTTGCCTGCCGGGAGCCGCCCTCCCTGGCCACCTTGGCGGAAATCAAGCGGTACGCAGGACGTCCCATCAAGTTGCGGCTCGTCAGTGCCGCCGAATTCGATGAAATCCTGGGCTTAGCCTACGCTCGGGATTCGTCCGCGGCGCGCCAGATGGTCGAGGACATGGGTGACGAAATGGACTTGGCGAGTCTTGCCGAGTCCGTGCCGGAAACCGAGGATCTCCTCGAGCAGGAAGACAACGCGCCCATCATCCGGCTGATCAACGCGCTGCTTGCCGAGGCCATTCGCGAGAACGCCTCCGACATCCACGTGGAGACCTTTGAGAAGGATTTGGTAGTGCGCTTCCGGGTGGACGGGGTCATGCGCGAAGTGGTGCGCCCCAAGCGGCAACTGGCGCCACTGCTGGTCTCTCGCATCAAGGTCATGGCGCGGCTCGACATCGCCGAAAAGCGCGTTCCCCAGGACGGCCGCATCGGGCTGCGCATCGGCGGTCGCGAAGTGGACGTGCGGGTCTCCACCTTGCCGGCCAGCAGTGGCGAGCGGGTGGTGATGCGCCTGCTCGACAAACAAGCCGGGCGGCTGCGGCTGTCGCACTTGGGCATGTCCGATGAAGACTTAAGCCGCATTCGCGACATCGTGCATCGCCCCCATGGCGTCATGTTGGTGACCGGTCCCACTGGCTCCGGAAAAACGACGACCCTCTACGCCTCCCTCTCTGAACTTTCCACCCGCACGATCAACATCCTCACCGTCGAGGATCCCATCGAGTACAACCTAGCCGGCGTCGGGCAGACCCAAGTCAACACCAAGGCGGACATGACCTTTGCCCGGGGCCTGCGCGCCATCCTGCGCCAGGATCCCGATGTGGTGATGGTCGGTGAGATCAGGGATCTGGAGACGGCGAGAATCGCAGTGCAGGCTAGCCTGACCGGGCATCTGGTGCTTTCCACCTTGCACACCAACACGGCGGTGGGTGCCGTCACTCGGCTGATGGACATGGGGATTGAGCCCTTTTTGCTGTCCTCAAGCCTGGTTGGCTGCTTGGCGCAACGCTTGATCCGGGTGCTTTGCAGCGACTGCCGTGTCCGGCGGCCGGCGGCGCCTTCGGAACTCGACTTCCTCGAGATGGGTTCCGCCCTCGTGTTCGAGGCCTCGGGCTGTGACGCCTGCGGGCAGACCGGCTATCGCGGCCGCACCGGCATCTATGAGTTGATCGCCGTCGATGACGGTCTCAAGCAGCTCATTCACGACCGCAGTTCGGAACAGGCCTTGACCCACTATGTCCGCAGATCCGCCCCCAGCATTCGCGAGGACGGAAAGGCCAAGGTGCTGGCGGGGGTGACTTCCGTGCAGGAGGTGCTGCGCGTCACCCGGGAAGACTGATGCGCCGTACCCGCCACTTCCGAACTCGGGCCACGCCCGCCTGACGGCGAGGCGCAACCCATGGCGGCATTCGAATACACGGCCCTTGAAGCGGGCGGGCGGCGGCGCAAGGGCGTGCTGGAGGCGGATAGTGTCCGTCAGGTCCGTCAACTGCTGCGTGACCAAGGCTTGGCGCCCTTGACGGTGGAGACCGCATCGGAAAACCGCGGTGGCCCCGGCCTGAGCCGGGCGAATCGCGCCTCGATTACCCAATTCCGGCGCCGTCTGAGCGGCCTCGACCGGGTGCTGGTAACCCGCCAGTTGGCGACCTTGATCGGTGCGGGCATGCCGGTGGAGGAAGCCTTGGACGCGGTCGCCCAGCAATCCGAAAAGCAATACGCCGCAGCGCTCATGATGGGCATACGAAGCCGGGTTCTGGAGGGCCGCTCATTGGCCTCTGCCTTGGCCGACTTCCCCACCAGCTTCAATAGCCTGTATCGCTCGACGGTGGCGGCGGGGGAGCAGTCCGGCCATCTCGATCGGGTGTTGGAGAACTTGGCGGACTACACGGAGCGCCAGTTTGAGGCTTGGCGCAATGTGGAAATGGCGCTGCTCTATCCCATCGTTCTACTCGTTTTGGCCATGGCCATCGTCGGTGCGTTGATGGTCTTCGTGGTGCCGGACATGGTTCGGGTGCTGGAAAACATGGGACGGGAACTTCCGGCGGTGACCCAGTTCCTGATCGGCGCATCGGCCTTCGTCCAGGATTGGTGGTGGGCGCTGCTGCTGGTCGCTGCGGCGGCCGCATTGGGCGGGGAGCGGTTGCTGCGCCTGCCGGCGCTGCGCTTGGCTTGGGATCGGCAAAAGCTCAACGCGCCGTTCTTCAAGCGCATCGTTCGGGCCAGCAACGCGGCGCGTTACGCCAACACCCTAAGCATCCTCAACGCCAGCGGGGTGCCCTTGGTGGACGCCATGGGCATCGCCAGCGAAGTGGTGGCGAACACTTGGCTGCGGCGACGGCTGCAGGGGGCGACCCAACGGGTGGAGGAGGGCGCTAGCCTGCGCACCGGCTTGGAGGAAGCCGGACACTTTCCGCCAATGCTGATGCACATGGTCGCCAGCGGTGAAGCCTCCGGCGAACTCGATGCCATGCTGGAGCGGGTGGCGTCGCACCAGCAGGCGGAGGTGGAACGCATCGTCGGGGCGCTGGTGGCCTTGTTTCAACCCATGATGCTGCTTTTGATGGGCGGCATGGTCATGTTTATCGTTATGGCCATACTGCTGCCCATCCTCAACATGAACCAGCTTGTGTAAACTCGGCGTATGGAAACAGGTTCTTCGTTAAGACGCCGGGAGCGGGCGGGCCGTTCGAAGGCGGGACGCCCTCGCTCCGGGGGCGGCGGATTCACCCTCATCGAAATTCTAGTCGTGGTGGTGATCATCGGCATTCTCGGCGCGGTCATCGTGCCCAACCTGCTGTCCCGTCCCGACCAAGCCCGCATCACCGCCGCCCAGCAGGATTTGCGCGCCTTGGGCAGCGCCCTCGACATGTATCGGCTGGACAACTTCCAGTATCCCTCCACCGATCAGGGACTCGATGCGCTGGTCAACCAGCCGTCCGGATTTCCGGAGCCCAAGAACTGGAATCCAGACGGCTACATCAAGGCATTGCCGAGCGATCCTTGGGGTTCGCCTTACGTGTATGAACGCAACGGCTCAGAGGTTTCGGTTTTCTCCCTCGGCGCCGACGGTGCCGAGGGCGGCGAGGGCGTTGCCTCGGACATCCACCTCGACAATATTTGAATTGATCTGAAGATATCCTCGTAACGGATTAATTTAGAACAATAAAATGTGTGCCCGCCTGACCCAACCCCGGACGCGGAGCCAGGGATTCACATTGCTCGAAATGCTGGTGGTGGTCGCCATCTTGGCCGTTCTTATGGGCACGGTGATCGTGGGATTCACCGGCGCGGACGAAGAGCGGCGCCTGCGCACATTGGCGGAAGACATCCAAGCACGCCTTGAGCTGGCCCGTCAAAACGCCCTGCAACGCAACCGGGAGTGGGGCGTTCATGTTGAGGAAAACAGCTATCGCTTCAGCGAATTCGATCCACTGTCGGGCATCTGGATCACCCAGGCCCAGCGTCCCTTTGCAACCACCGGCGCAGCGCCCCGCATTGAGTTCGAGGTGGAGGTCGAGGGCTTTGAACTCGACCAGTTCGGCGCTGCGGAAGAGGAACTTCCCGACATTGTGCTGTTCTCCAGTGGAGAGGTGACGCCCTTTGCCTGGATTTTGGTGCCGGATTGGGACACGACGCCCTGGACGTTGTCCAGCGATGGCTTGGCGGCGGTCACCGCCGAACAGCATGATCCACGACGCCTTGACTCAAACCGGCGAACAACACGCGGCGAACAGGAGGACTTGGCCCACATGTTCAGTGAGCCGATGGCTCGATAGCGCCAGCCAACCATGCGCGGCTTCACCCTGATCGAAATACTCATCGCGCTCGTCGTGCTGGCTGCCACCGGGTTGGCGCTATCGTCCGCCATGGGCAACGTGGCCTTCCAGACGTGGTCCTTGGAGCGGCGCACCGCCGCCCAATGGGTAGCCGAGAACCACTTGGCGCGGACGCAACTCACCCGGTTGAACAGCAGTGCGCCCTTGGAGGTGGGCCGCCACTCCGAAACCGTAGTGCTCTCCCGGCGTCGCTGGCGCGTTCGCCAGTCCGTGGCCGAGACCAGCCACCCCTTGTTCTGGCGGGTGGAGATCGAAGTCAGCGAGTTGGTGGACAACCAGGAGGTCGGGCCCTTGGGCCGCTTGGTCGGCTTCGTCGGACGGCATTGACATGGCCGCGCCCGCCCGTGCCCGAGGATTCACCTTGGTTGAGGTGCTGGTCGCGCTGGCGGTGTTTGCCGTCGTCGGGCTGATGTCGGCGCAACTCATGTCCCGCACCTTAGCCAACCACGAGGTCTTGGGTGATCGCTCGGTGCGCTTGGCCGAAGTGCAACGGGCCATGCTCATCCTCAAGCGGGACCTGGTGCAGATCAATGGCCGGTCCGTACGCGACCTCTTCGGCGACCCCCTTCCGCCAGTGATGATCGGCGCCGATGGGATGATGGAGTTTTCCCGCGCCGGTTGGCGCAATCCCTTGAATTCCCCCCGCGCCGAGATGCAGCGGGTGGCCTATCGGATCCACGATGGCCACCTCCATCGCGCTTGGTGGAGTGTGCTCGACCGCGCCCAGGATTCGGAACCCGTGGTGCAGCGCCTGCTCAGCGACGTGGACCAAGCGGAGTTCTTCGCCTTGGACACCAACGGCGAAGAGCATAGCTTTTGGCCCAACCGGCTGGGCGACGCGCCCTTGGCGGCCATCATCATGCGCTTGGAATGCGAGCCATTCGGCATCGTCGAGCGCATTTGGCCAGTAGCCGGAACCTTAGGCACTTGGATACCGATGCCGACGGAAGGAGCCGGGCAGGGCGAGGGGAGCCAGGAGGACGGAGATGACGACGAAGGTCCGGAAGGGGAGACGGCATGAAGGCGCAGTGCAGCAGAGCCCTCAGCCGGGGAGCGCGAGGGGGCACCCCTCGCAT
>CAZRBP010000003.1:0-58412 GCA_964598305.1 uncultured Pseudomonadales bacterium
ACCACGCCGACTTTGACGCCTATGGGGCGGCCAAACGGCGGCTGTTCGAGTTTCCCTCGCTGCGCTGCGCGGTCATCAACATCGACGATGAGTTCGGCAACGGACTCGCCCGCAGCTTGGCGCAGGCGGACGTGCTGACCTACGGTCAAGGGCGTGCGGACATCTCTTGGGAGAGGGTCGAGCACCGAGCGGACGGTTTGCGGGCCCGGCTTTGCACGCCTTGGGGCAACGCCTCCGTCTCGGCACCGGTGTATGGCGACTTCGGCTTGGCCAATCTGGCCGCGGCCATTGGCGTGTTGGCCGCCGCCGATCAGCCGCTGGAGGCTGTCTGTGAAGCGGCGGGCGCCTTGTCCCCGGTGCCGGGGCGCATGGAGTTCTTCCGCGCTACGGGACACCCCACCGTGGTGGTCGATTACGCCCATACGCCGGATGCGCTCGCCAAGGCGCTCGCCGCGGCCCGGCGCCATGTCGAAGGCGCCTTGTTGTGCGTGGTCGGCTGTGGCGGCGACCGGGACGCCGGCAAGCGGCCGATGATGGGGCGCGTTGCCGCGACCCTGGCCGACCGAGTGTGGCTGACCAGCGATAACCCGCGCTCCGAAGATCCGCTGGCGATCATGCGCGGCATGGCGGCCGGAATCGAGGATGGGCCGCCGGTGATCCTGGAAGCTGACCGCAGCGCGGCCATCGCGCAGGCCATCGACGCTGCCGGTGCCGGGGACTTGGTCGTCGTCGCCGGCAAGGGCCACGAGGACTATCAGGAGATTGATGGCCGCCGGCATCCGTTCAGCGACCGGGAAGCCGTGCGCCAAGCCATGGGCTTGCCGGAGGGGGGCGCCTAATGCTGCTTTGGCTTACCGATTATCTGTCCCAATTCATCAGCGGCTTCACTGTCTTTCAGTACTTGACGTTCCGCACCATGGTCAGCGTGGTGACGGCGCTGTCGCTGTCGCTACTCATAGGCCCCTGGGTGATCGACCGCCTCAACCGCCACCAGATTGGCCAGCCGGTGCGCGGCGACGGTCCGGAAAGCCACTTCGCCAAGGCCGGCACCCCGACCATGGGCGGCGCGTTGATCCTGATCGTCATTTTCTTCACCACCTTGATGTGGGGCGAGCTCGGCAACCGCTACGTGTGGACGGTGCTGCTGGTCACCTTGGCCTTTGGCGGCATTGGCTGGGTGGACGACTACCTCAAGATTCGACGCCAGAGCTCCGACGGTTTGGCGGCCCGGACCAAGTACGCTTGGCAGTCGCTGTTCGGGCTGGCGGCGGCGCTGTTCCTCTACTTGAGCGCGGAACTGCCGGCCGAGACGGACTTAATTGTGCCCTTCTTCAAGACAGTGGCCATTCCCTTGGGAGTGGGCTATGTGGTGGTGGCCTACCTCGTCATCGTCGGCATGAGCAACGCCGTCAACCTGACCGATGGCTTGGACGGGCTGGCGATTCTGCCCACCGTGATGGTCGGGGCGGCTTTGGGGTTGATCGCCTATTTGGCCGGCCACGTGGAGTTCGCCAGCTACTTGCAGATTCCCCACATCCCTCAAGCCGGCGAACTGGCGGTGTTCTGCGGCGCGTTGATTGGCGCTGGCCTCGGCTTTTTGTGGTTCAACGCCTACCCCGCCGACGTGATCATGGGTGATGTGGGCGCCTTGGCCTTAGGGGCGGCCTTGGCGGTGGTGGCCATCATCATCCGCCATGAGATCGTGCTGCTCGTCATGGGCGGGCTGTTCGTGATCGAGACCGCGTCGGTCATCATTCAGGTGGCCTCCTTTCGCCTCACCGGGCGGCGCATCTTTCGCATGGCGCCGATTCACCACCACTTTGAACTTAAAGGTTGGCCGGAGCCTCGGGTGATCGTGCGCTTTTGGATCCTGACGCTGGTGCTGGTGCTGGTCGGTCTTTCCACGTTGAAGCTGAGGTAGGCGTGACGCAACGCAGCTATACCATATTGAAGCTGAGGTGGGCGTGACACAGCGCACGTTGATCGTTGGCCTCGGCGTGACCGGCGTCTCCTGCATCAAGCATTTGGCCGGACGCGACGAATTGACCGTCCTCGACACACGGGAGCAGCCGCCGGGACTGGCCGAGGCCCGTGCCGAGCATCCTGAGATCGACTATCGGCTCGGCGCTTGCGACATCGACTTTGCGTCCTTCGACCGGGTGGTCCTAAGCCCGGGCTTAAAGCTGCGAAGCGCCTTGGGCAGGCGCATTCAGGCTTCGGGCCTGCCGGTTTTGAGCGACATCGACCTGTTTTGCCGGGCGGTGGACGAACCCATCTATGCGATCACCGGCACCAACGGCAAGAGCACGGTGACGGCTTGGGTGGGGCACGCCTTGGCGCAGCTCAATCACCGCCCCGGCGTCGGCGGCAATCTCGGCGAGGCGGCGCTCGACATCATCGGTCCCGATCGGGACTGCTACGTGCTCGAGTTGTCCAGCTTCCAATTGGAGCGCATGCAAACCTATCCCTACCGGGCCGCTACCGTCCTCAATGTCAGCGCGGACCATCTGGATCACCACGGGAGCCTGACGGCTTACGCCGCTGCCAAGCGCCGCATCTACCGTCAGGCGGAACGGCTCATCGTCAATCGGGACGACCCCTTGAGCCAGCCGGAACCCGGCACCGGCGGCAGCGTCGTCACCTTTGGCGCCGGAACACCCGGCAGCGGCCAGTGGGGCGTTCGCACCTTGGGCGGGAAGCGCTGGCTGGCCAAGGGCGGGGAAGCCGTGGTCGAAGCGCGCAGGCTGCCCCTTGCCGGTGGCCACAACGAATGCAACGCGTTGGCGGTGCTGGCCCTGATCAACGGCGGCACCAACGGGCGCGGCCTTGCGGCCCTTGGCGAGTCGCTGCTCGGCTATCGGGGCTTGGCGCATCGTTGCGAGGTGGTGGGCGTGGTGGGCGGCGTGACCTACATCAACGACTCCAAGGCGACCAATCCCGGTGCCACCGTGGCGGCGTTGAGCAGCTTGTCCGAAAGGTCCGGCCGCATCGTGCTCATCGCCGGGGGCGAGGGCAAGGGTGCCGATTTTGCAGCCCTGGGCCAAGCCATCGCCGCCCGCGCCCGCTGCCTGATCCCCATCGGTCAAGATGGGCCGGCGATCGCCGAGGCCGCGGGCCTTGGCCGACGGGTTGGCCGCTCCTGCCGCTTGGCGGAGGCGGTGCGCCAAGCCGCCAAGTGCACTCGGCCCGGAGACACCGTGCTGCTTTCGCCGGCCTGCGCGAGCTTCGATCACTTTAGCGACTTCCGTGCCCGAGGGGAGGCGTTTCGCGCCCTGGTCAAGGAGCTTCGGCCATGATTCGCCTTGATGCGCCGCTCATGGTCGCCTGGGGCTTGGTGCTTGGCTTTGGCCTAGTTATGGTGGCGTCGGCTTCCGTGGCCATGGACTTGCCCTTTCTGACCCGTCACGGCATCTATTTGACCTTGGGGCTGATGGGCTTTCTCGTCATGCTGTGCGTGCCCCTCAAGGTCTGGAACCACACCCATCAGATTGCCCTGCTTGGCGCGCTCGCGCTTTGCGCGCTGGTGCTCGTTCCCGGCGTTACCGAGGAAATCAAGGGCGCCCGGCGATGGATTGACTTCGGCAGCTTCACCCTCCAGCCAGCGGAGATTGCCAAGGCCGCCATGATTGTGTATTGGGCCGGCTTTTTGGCCCGCCGGGACGAGGCGTTGCGGGAATCACCCCGGCCGGCGCTCCTGCCGTTGGTTTACTTCGCGGCCTTGGTGGCATTGTTGATCCTGCAACGGGACTTCGGCAACGTGGTGGTTCTGAGCGTGGTGCTCGGCGCTCTGCTGTTCCTGGCGGGGCTGCGGCTGCGCTACTTCGGCCTGCTGGTGCTGGTCGGCGCAGCGGCGTTGGCGGGGTTGATCTGGATGGAACCCTACCGCGTGGAGCGGCTGGTCAGTTTCAGCGATCCCTGGGCGCGGGCTTTCGACAGCGGCTATCAACTGACTCATTCGCTGATCGCCTTCGGCCGGGGCGAAGTGTTCGGCTTGGGTCTGGGCGAGGGCATCCAAAAGCTCTGGTACCTGCCCGAGGCCCACCACGACTTCATATTTGCCGTGGTCGCGGAGGAACTCGGCTTGGCCGGTGCCTTGGCGCTCATGGCTTTGTTCGGGCTGATTGTCGCGCGCATCCTGCGCACCGCCCGAACGGCCATGGGAGGCGGCGATAAATTCGCCGGCTACCTTTGCTACGGCGTGGCGCTGCTGTTGGGTGTGCAGATGCTCATCAACGTTGGGGTGGCCACGGGCAGTTTGCCCACCAAGGGGCTGACCATGCCGTTCATCAGCTACGGCGGCAACAGCCTCATCGTGTGCGCAGCGCTGGTGGGCTTGGTCGGCCGGGCGCAGTTGGAGCGGGACTCGTGATGAGCGGCGGAAACGGCCAACCGGCCGCTGACGGCGAAGTGCCGGGCATGGGGCGGGTGCGGCGCGTCCACTTCGTCGGCATCGGCGGCGCCGGCATGTCCGGCATCGCCGAAGTGCTGGTCAATCTGGGCTATGAGGTGTCGGGCTCAGACCTGCGCCAGTCGCCGGCTACCGAGCGCCTGGCCACGCTTGGCGCGACGGTTTATGAAGGCCACAGCGCCGAGCAGGTGGCAGGGGCGGATGTCGTGGTGCGGTCGAGCGCCGTCGAAGAGTCCAACCCGGAGATCGCCAGCGCCCACGAGCGGCGCATGCCGGTGGTGGCCCGGGCCGAAATGCTGGGCGAACTGATGCGCTATCGGCACGGCATCGCCATCGCGGGCACCCATGGCAAGACCACCACCACCAGCCTGCTGACCGCCATCTACCAAGCGGCCGGGCTGGATCCGACGTTCGTCATCGGGGGGCTGCTTGAAAGCGCTGGCGCCAACGCCCGTTTGGGAGCCAGCCGGGTCATCATCGTCGAAGCCGACGAGTCCGATGCCTCCTTTCTGCACTTGCAGCCCATGCTGGCCGTGGTCACCAACATCGACGAAGACCACATGGCCACCTACGGTCACGACTTTGAGCGTTTGTGCGCGACCTTCATCGAGTTCATCCACCGCCTGCCTTTCTACGGCACGGTGGTTCTGTGCATCGACGACCCGGTGCTGCGCGGCCTCCTGCCCAAGGTGTCGCGACCCATGCTCACCTACGGCTTTGCGCCGGACGCCGACTTTTCCGTCAGCGGGCTGGTGGCCAATGGCCGCCGTTGGCGTTTTCGGGCGCATCGTCCGGCGGGACGGGCGCCTTTGGACATCAGTTTGGCGGCGCCGGGCCAGCACAACGTGCGCAACGCCTTGGCGGCCATTGCCGTGGCCACGCATGAGGGCGTTGCCGACGCGGCCATTTGCGAGGGCCTGGCCGGTTTTGCCGGCGTTGGCCGCCGCTTTCAGGTATTTGATGGCGTTGAGATTGGCGGTGCGGAAGTCACCCTGGTCGATGACTACGGCCACCATCCGACGGAAATTCAGGCGGTGCTGTGCACGGCCCGCAAGGTGTGGCCCGGTCGCCGCTTTGTGATGGCCTACCAGCCCCACCGATTCAGCCGGACCCGGGACCAATTCGATCAGTTCGTCCGCGTGCTTTCGGAAGTTGATCAATTGATCCTGCTCGATGTTTACGCGGCCGGCGAGTCGCCCATTCCCGGCGCCGATGGCCATGCCCTATGCCAAGGCATCCGCAGCCGTGGCGCCGCGCCGCCGGTCTTTGCCATGGACCCGACCGAGGCCTTGGGATTGCTGCCCCGCATCGTCCGCAACGGCGACGTCGTGCTGGTGCAGGGCGCGGGCAACGTCAGTGAAATCTCCAATCGGCTGCGGAGCGGACATGCTGGGTAAGCTTGGCGCGGTCGTCACCCTGTTTGGCTTGGCCGCCGTGGCAGCGTGGATCTACGTGTCGTTGGACCGGCCGGTGCGCAACGTCGAAGTGATCGGCTCCTTGGCACCCGCCGAAGCGGCGGAAGTGGAGCGGCGGCTCAACGAACTCAAGCCCCGGCGGTTGCTGTCCACCGATCTCGGTGCCTTGCGCGAACATCTTTTGGCTCTGCCTTGGCCGCGGCTGGTGCAGGTTCGACGGGTCTGGCCGGACACCATTTCGATCCGCATCGAGCGCCAGCTCGTGGTGGCCAAGTGGGGTGGCGAGGGCTATTTGACAGCGGGTGGCAAGTTGGTCGGCGGCCTTGACCGGGCGGTCAGCGTGCCACTTCTCGAATGCGAAGTTGCCAGTCCTCAGAAGGCGCTGGAAGTCTATCGATACTTGCAGGACATGGCTTCCGAGGACGATCTCGAGATCAGTGCCTTGGCGGAGAACGCCCTGGGCGAGTGGCGCTTGGAGTTGGCCAGCGGCGTGCGCGCCCAGCTTGGCGCCGAAGCCCTGCGCAGCCGCATGCGGCGCTTTATGCAAGTCCATCGCCACCTCGCCCAAGTGAACGCGCAACCCGTGCGCTATCTGGACCTGCGCTACGCCAATGGCGCCGCGGTGCGCTTTGACGAGCCGCAAATGCTGGCTGGTGGAAGAGGATGAGAGTGAGGGCAGCAAGATGACAGCGGACAACGACGCCGGGCGCAAGATCGTCGGGCTGGACATCGGCACCAGCAAGGTGGCCGCCATCGTCGGCGAAGTGACGGCGGACAACGAGCTGGAAATCAAGGGCATTGGCACCCAAGCCTCCCGGGGACTGCGCAAGGGCGTGGTGGTGAACATCGAATCCACCGTGCATTCCATTCAGCGAGCCGTCGAGGAAGCCGAACTGATGGCGGGCTGCAACATCGAGTCGGTGTACGCGGGCATCGCCGGCAGCCACGTCAAAAGCACCAATTCCCACGGCGTGGTCGCGGTGCCCGATCGGGAGGTGCTTGCCCACGACGTGGAGCGGGTCATCGATGCCGCCGAAGCGATGGCCATACCGACCGACCAGAAGATGCTTCATGTTCTGCCGCAGGAGTACATCATCGACCACCAGGATGGCGTGACCGACCCCTTGGGCATGTCCGGGGTGCGTCTTGAAGCCAAGGTTCACTTGGTCAGTTGCGCCGTCAACGCGCTGCAGAACATCGAAAAGTGCATTGAACGGTGTGGCTTGAAGGTCAACAGCATCATCTTGGAGCAGTTGGCGTCGAGCTATTCGGTGCTGTCGGACGACGAGCGCCAGTTGGGCGTCTGCCTGGTGGACATCGGTGGCGGCACCTCGGACATTGCCGTCTTCACCGGCGGCGCCATTCGCCACACGGCCGTCATCCCCATTGCCGGCGACCAAGTGACCAATGACATCGCCATGGCCCTGCGCACCCCCACCCCCAATGCCGAGGAAATCAAGATCCGCTACGGATGCGCACTGTCTCAACTCGCCCGGGCCGATCAGATGATCGAGGTGCCGGGTGCTGGCGACCGGCCGCCTCGGGAGCTGTCGAGGCAAACCTTGGCGGAAGTGGTGGAGCCCCGCTACGACGAGCTGTTCGGCCTCATCCAAGCCGAGTTGCGCCGCAGCGGCTTCGAGGAGCTCATCGCCGCCGGCGTTGTCCTCACGGGTGGCGCTTCGAAGATGGAGGGCGTAATTGAACTCGCCGAGGAAATCTTCCACATGCCGGTCAGCCTCGGGGCGCCAAAGGCGGTCTCGGGACTCAAGGACATTGTGCGCAATCCGGTTCATGCCACCGGCGTCGGCCTGATGCTGTACGGCAAGGAGCAGCGCCGCAGTGTCGGCAGCGCCAACCAAGGCGGGAGCGGCGGTCGAATGAGCCGCTTGAAGAAGTGGCTCTCGGACAATCTTTAGTCGAACGAATCGGAATCAGCGGACCAATCTAGGCCAAAAAAACGGAGCACTCACCATGGCAAGCATCAAGGAAACCGAATCCCAATCCCCCAAAGCCACTCATCAGCAACCATCAACTGGAGACAAGCCCATGTTTACATTCGAGGAAACCGAGCCGCAAAACGCCGTCATCAAGGTCATCGGCGTGGGCGGCGGCGGCGGCAATGCCGTTGAGCACATGGTGAACAAAAGCCTGCCCGGCGTGGAGTTCATCGCCATGAACACCGACGTGCAGGCGCTCCGGGCGCTGAACGTGCCGGTCAAGCTGGCCATCGGCACCTCGGTGACCAAGGGGCTTGGCGCCGGAGCCAACCCGGAGACCGGGCGGCAGGCGGCCTTGGAGGAGACGGCGCGCATCAGCGAGGTGCTGGAGGGCTGCAACATGGTGTTCATCGCCGCCGGCATGGGAGGTGGCACCGGTACGGGTGCCGCGCCGGTGGTGGCGAAACTGGCTCGGGAGAAGAACATTCTGGCGGTGGCCGTGGTCACCCGGCCCTTTGCCCATGAACGGCGCGATGCCCAAGCCGATGCGGGCCTCGACCAACTCGCCGAGTACGTCGATTCCCTGATTACGATCTCCAACGACAAGTTGAAGGATGCCGACCCGAGCTTCACGCTCCTGAACGCCTTTGCGGCCGCCAATGACGTGCTGCTTGGCGCGGTGGAGGGCATTTCAGATCTGATCGTGAGCCACGGCGTCATAAACGTTGACTTTGCCGACGTGCAGACGGTGATGGGCATCAAGGGCACTGCCATGATGGGCACCGGCCGCGCCTCCGGGGAGAACCGCGCGCGCCGCGCCGTGGAGGCGGCGATCGATTGCCCGCTGCTGGACGACATCGACATGCGCGACGCCCGGGGCGTTTTGCTGAACCTTACGGCCGGACCTTCCTTCGATCCGGATGAGTTTGATGAAATCAACGGCATGATTAACGAAATCGCTTCAGACAAGGCCACTTACATCGGCGGTCTGGTGATTGACGAGTCGATGGAGGATGAGGTCAAGGTCACCATCGTGGCCACTGGCTTGGCGGACCAGGTGCGCGGGACGGCGGCGGGGCCGCGTGCAGTGGCCGTTAACGTGGGCAGCGACTACAGCGAATACGACCAGCCGCCTTCCCGGCGAGGCATCCATGACGAGCGCAATAGGGAGCCTGCCGGAATCACGGTGGCCGACACGGATCAGGAATTCCTCGACCTGCCGACCTTTCTGCGGCGCCAAGCGGACTAGGGCCGAACCCCTAGGTGACCAGCTTCAGGGTCGGGCTGCGGCTGGTCTTGGGGGCTTTAACGTCCGCGGACTCTCTATCGTCCGCGGACTCTCTATCGTCCGCGGACTCTCTAACGTCCGCGGGTGCTGGGGAGTCCGCAGGCGTTTGGGCGTCCTCGTTGAACATCATGCCTTCGCCGGTTTCCTTGGCGTAGATGGCCATCACGCTGGAAGTGGGCGCCGAAACCTGAAATGCTTGGCCGGAGAATCGTCCGTCGAAGGACAGGGTGTCGTTGTTGATCACGAGGCTGCGGACGGCGGTGGGGGAAACGTTGAGCACAATGCGCCCGTCGGCGACGTACTCCCTTGGCACCACCACCGCTTCCGAGGCGGCATCGATCAGCAAGTGGGGGGTGTGGCCGCTGTCCACCATCCATTCATAGAGCGCCCGCAACAAGTAGGGCTGCTTGTTGATGGCTATTCGCCCATCTCCAGTTCGGCCTCGCTAAGGCTTTTGCGGAACGAGTCGCGCTCGAACATCCTCTGCATGTAGTTTCGCAAAGGCCGGGACCGGCGGTCTCGCAGCACGATGCCTGCCGCCTTCAGACGCCAAAGGATCGGCGCCACGCAGCAGTCCACCAAGGTGAACTCCTCGTTCATGAAAAAGGGTTTCTGGCTGAAGATGGGGGCCGTGGCGCTTAGGTTGGCGCGCAGGTCGTTTTTGGCCTGCTGCAGGGAGGCTTCCGAGCCTCGGCCCGCGATCAACGGATCGAGCTTGCTGCTCCATTCCTTCTCGATGCGGTAGATCCACAGCCGTGACAGCGCCCTTTGAACCGGGTACACCGGCAACAGCGGCGGATGGGGGAAGCGCTCGTCAAGGTACTCCATGATGATGTTGGCATCGTAGAGGATCAGATCCCGGTCGGTGAGCGTGGGCACCGTGTTGTAGGGGTTGTGGTCCGCCAACTCCGCCGGCGGGTTTGCCCCATCGACGTCCACCAAGTCCACGATAACGCCCTTCTCGGCCAGCATCATGCGCACCCGGTGGGAGTATTGGTCCTCGGGGTCCGAATAGAGCAGCATCGACGATTGGCGGTCTCCCAAGTTCATCTAGTGGACGTCCTTCCAATACTCCCGATTGAGCAGGTAGGTGAAAATGCCCAGAAAGGCCAGAAAGCCCAGCACGTAGATGCCGAGACGCTCGCGGTCACGGCGCGACGGCTCGCCGACGTAGTGCAGGAAGTTCACGAGGTCGAAGACGGCCTGATCGTACTGTTCGGCGGTCAGCAGGCCGCTGCCCGAATCGATGGCCAGTTGGTTGCAGTCTTCCACGCCGGGCGGACAGGCATCCCGCTGGACGCCCTGCAGGTCGATCAGCGCATGGGGCATGCCGACGTTCTCAAACACTTTGTTGTTCACCCCGAAGGGTCTCGACTCATCCAGGTAGAAGGTCTTTAGATAGTTGTATGTCCACTCAGGGCTGCGCACCCGGGTGACCATGGTGAGATCCGGGGGCGGTGCGCCAAACCAGGCCTTGGCGCTTTCCGGGTCCAAGGCGGTGGTCATCAGCTCGCCGATCTTCTGGCCGGTGAAGATGAGTTCGTCCGCGGCCACGTCGTGGGGGATGCCGAGATCGTCGGCGGTTCGCTCGTAGCGCTGAAACCGCAGCGAGTGGCAGCCGAGGCAATAGTTGGCGTACAGCTTGAAGCCCCGCTGCAGCGAGGGCGCATCCCCAAGGTCCGGGGACATGGACTCCATGGGCCAATCGCTCTCGACCGCCCAAGCCAAGGCCGGGCAGGCGATCAACGCCAGCAGCGCAAGGCGCGTCTTCCGACGCCAGGGCAGGTACGTCCGCAGACGCCAAGGCAGGCGGCCGGTCATCGTATCGTCACCCGTTCCGGTGGCGGCTTGGTTTTCTCCACCCGTGTGTACCAGGGCATCAGCACGAAGTAGGCGAAATACAGCACCGTGCAGATCTGCGCCGCGGCCGTCGCCACCGGCGAGGGCGGGGTGATGCCCAGGTAGCCGAGAATCACGAAGCTCACCACGAACACGCCCAGCATCCACTTGGAGGCCAAGCCCTTGGAGCGGATGGAGGAAACCGGGCTGCGGTCGAGCCACGGCAGCAGCGCCGGTATGGCGATGGCGCCGGCCATGACCACCAACCCCCAGAATTTGGCCGGCACCCCAAACAAGGGATAGGTGGCGGCGCGGAGCATGGCGTAGAAGGGCGTGTAGTACCACACGGGCACGATGTGCTCTGGGGTCTTAAGCGGGTTGGCCATCTCGAAGTTGGGCTTCTCCAAGAAGTAGCCGCCCATCTCGGGAGCGTAGAACACCGCCGCGCAGAAAATGAACAGGAACACCACGGTGGCGTGCACATCGTGGGTGACCGTGTAGGGCCAGAAGGGAATGCCGTCCAGGGGCTTGCCGGTGGCGTCCTTGTGCTTCTTGATGTCCGCCCCGTCGGGCGCCGTGGAGCCGACGTGGTGCAGGGCCACGAGGTGGACGAACACCAACCCCACCAGAACCAGCGGCAGGGCCACCACGTGCAGCGCGAAGAAGCGGTTCAGGGTGATTTCCGACACCAGGAAGTCGCCCCGTATCCACTCCATCAGATCGGGGCCGATGTAGGGGATGGCGCCGAACAGCGAGATGATCACCTGCGCCGCCCAGTAGGACATGTTGCCCCAAGGCAGCAGGTAGCCGAAGAAGCCTTCTGCCATCAACGCCACAAAGATGGCCATGCCGATCAGCCACAGCAGCTCCCTCGGCTTGCGGTAGGAGCCGTACATGAGGCCGCGGAACATGTGCAGGTAAACGATGACGAAGAACGCCGAAGCGCCGGTGGAGTGGAGGTAGCGCAGCAGCCAGCCGAACTCCACGTCGCGCATGATGTACTCGACCGAGGCGAACGCGCCTTGGTCGCTTGGCACGTAGCTCATGGTCAGCCAGATGCCGGTGATTAGCTGGTTGGCCAGGATCACCATGGCCAGCCAGCCCATCAGGTACCAAAAGTTGTGGTTCTTGGGCGCGTAGTACTTGGCTAGATGGTAATTCCAAGTCTCCGTGGCCGGAAAACGGGCGTCAGCCCAATCGACCAACCCGCCCCACAGCCGGGGGATGGCGCCGCTGCCTTGGCGTCCTTGGACGCGCTTTGCTTGCTGCGTCTGTTCCACTACGCGGTTTCCTCGTCCTCGCCGATCACCACCGTGTTTTCGGAGGCGAACCGATAGGGCGGCACCTCCAGGTTGTCCGGGGCGGGCACCGCCTTGACCACCCGCCCGGCGAGATCGAAGCGGGAGCCGTGGCAGGGGCAAAAGAAGCCGCCCTGCCAGTTGGCGTCGAAGGATTCGGGCTGCACGGCGCCGTAGAACTTGGGCGAGCAGCCGAGATGGGTGCAAAGGCCCAAGTAGATGCCGATCTCCGGCCGCCGGGAGCGCCACGGATTGCGGGCGTACTCCGGCTGCATTTCCGGATTGCTGGAATTCGGGTCCGCCAGATTCGGATCGGCTTGTTCAAGATGCGCAACCGCCTCGTCGCTGCGCCGCACCACAAACACCGGCTTGCCCCGCCAAGCCGGTATCGGGCCGAGCATCTCGCCGGGCCGCAGTTTGCCGATGTCCAGTGTGACCGGCGCGCCGGCCGCCCGGGCCTTGGCGCTGGGCATCCACGATTGAACGAAGGGGATGGCCGCACCCACCGCACCGACGCCGCCGACCGTCGCAGTGGCGCCGACCAGGAAGTAGCGGCGTTCGCGATTGACCGGGTTCGGGGCCGTGGATGGCGTCCCGCCGCCGACCGCTGATTCGGTGCTCAAGGCTTGTTGCCTCCCTGCTGCTTAACGGGTTGAGTCGGCTACCGCTTCGAGTATTGAGGCCGTTTGCGGGCCTTGCGCAGACCCACCTTCTTGCGCTCCACCGCCCGGGCGTCACGGGTCAGGAAGCCAGCCCGGCGCAAGGGGGTGCGCAGGGTTTCGTCGCGGGCCACCAAGGCTCTCGCGATGCCGTGGCGAATCGCGCCGGCTTGGCCGGAATTGCCGCCGCCGCGAACGCTGACCCGCACATCCACCTTGTCGCCCAATTCCGCCACGTCGAGCGGTTGGCGGACGATCATGCGCGCAGTCTCGCGCCCAAAGTACTCGTCCAGGGGCTGGTCGTTGACGGTGATGTTGCCGGTGCCGCTGGATATGAACACACGCGCCGCCGACGTCTTGCGCCGGCCGGTGCCGTAATCGGATTGCCTTGCCGCTGTTGCCACTGTCGGTTCAATGCTCCTGTCTTGTGAGGTCAGATGTTGAGGGGTTCGGGCTGCTGCGCGGCGTGCGGGTGAGTGGGGCCGGCGTAAACCTTGAGCTTGCGGAACACCGCCCGTCCCAAGGGATTGCGGGGCAGCATGCCCTTGACTGCCTTCTCGATGATTCGCTCCGGATGGGCGGCGCGCAGCTTGCCGAGGCTGGTGCTCTTGATGCCGCCGGGATAGCCGCTGTGGCGATGGTAGATCTTGCCGGTCTCCTTGTTGCCGGTCACCTGCACCTTGTCGGCGTTGACCACGATGACGTAGTCGCCGGTATCCACGTGGGGGGTGTATTCGGGCTTGTGCTTGCCGCGCAGGCGAACGGCGATGGCTGATGCCAGACGGCCCAGCGTCTTGTTTTCGGCGTCCACAACATACCAAGCGCGCCGCACGTCCTCGGCGCGCATGCTCAACGTCTTCATAACCCTTGGAGTACCCGGTTTGGGGAGCGCGAATGTTAGCGAACGGGTTTCGGATTTACAACAAGTGACTCGGGCAAGCGGCTGGGCAGCGGGCAGCCTGGCGGTTGACTGGTCCCGCAAGACTGCGTAAGGTGGCTAGGTGGCCTGACCAATTTTCGGGGAATCATCGGCGCAGGGCCACCCATCGATTGGGAACAGACAACAGGGGATCACTTATGTGCAAGGGAGTGCAGTGCGCGGGTTTCGCGCTTGTTGCGGTGATGCTGGCCTCGCCCGTTCTGGCCACCGAGGCTCTCATTGAGGAAATCGTGGTGACGGCCACGAAACGCGCGCAGAGCGTGCAGGATGTGCCGGTAGCAGTTAGTGCGGTGGACCAGGCAACCATCGAAGCCATGCGCATCGACGAGTTCACCGACATCGCCCGCATCTCGCCCTCGCTGACGGTCAATCGGGGCGATTGGGCCACCAACAGCGGCTTCAGTCTGCGGGGCATTGGCACCAACGTCTTCAGCATCAACATTGAACCCAGCGTCGCCATCGTCGTGGACGACGTGCCCTTGGTCCGATCGTCCCAGGCTTTCAGCGACCTGCTGGACATCGAGCGCATCGAAGTGCTGCGCGGACCGCAGAGCACCCTGTTCGGCAAGAACGCCTCGGCCGGCGTGGTGAATGTGGTCACCCAGGCGCCGGGCGAGGAATTCGACTTCCGATTCCGGGGGGGCTACACCACCGATGACCAACTGGACTTCGGATTAACCACGGGTGGCCCGTTGAGCGAGTCCGTCGGCTTCAGGCTGAGCGCCTTCCTTAAGGAGCGGGAGGACGGCCACATTGACAACATCACCACCGGCGAGGAAGTGGACGGCAGCGAGTCCTGGGGCGTGCGCGGCAAGCTGGTGTTCTACCCGAGCGACCGCGTCACGGCGACGGTCTTTGCCGAACTCAGCGAGAGCGAATCGACCTGCTGCAACGCCACCATGCGCTCGGTGCCCGCCAATGCCGCCTTTCTGGGTTTCCTGCCGGCGCCTGCGGTGCTTGCCGGACTCGATCCCGCACCGGACAACACCACGATCGGCAGCGACGATCTCACTGCGGATGATTCCGAGGCTTGGAATGCCGGATTGCGCCTCAGCATAGATATTGGGGAGCATGAATTGCTGTCGGTGACCGCTTACAACGAATGGGACTACGAGGTCACGCGGGACGTGGACGGCACGGCCTTTGATCTGCTGGCGCTGTTCACCGGCGGCGCGGCATCGGGTGGCCTTGTGCAGGGCGGCGGCTTCGATCTGGAATCCCTGTCCCAGGAGTTCAGGCTGATCTCGCCGGAATCGGACACCTTTGAATACGTCGCCGGCCTTTACTACTCCGATGTCGATTACGGCCGGGATTTTCAGCGCGGTCCGCTTTTTGCCGCCAACTGGGTGGCCGATACCGGCACGGAAGTGTTGGCCCTTTACGGCCAGGGCACCTTGTCCTTGGCGGAGAACACGAGCCTGATCCTCGGCGCGCGTGTGCAGGACGAGGAAATCTCCCACGGTTTCGACAACGCGCTGAGCGGCGTGTCGCTTTCCGGGTCCGATAGTGAAACAGCGGCCACCTTCAAGCTCGGTGTGCAGCATTACGTCAACGACGACGTCATGGTCTTTGCGACGGCTTCATCGGGCTACAAGGGGCAAGGCTACGACATCTCAAGCAGCTTCAACCAGCAAACCTCCGACAATCCAGTGGGCAACGAGGACTCCTTGGCCTTCGAGGCGGGCATGAAGGGGACGTTCCTCGACGGCCGGCTGCAACTCAACCCGACCCTCTTTTTCGCGACCTACGACGACTTTCAGGCACAGCAGGCCCGCCTCGTCGACAACAACGTCGAGCTGGGCATCGCCAATGTGGGTGAACTGGAGACCTATGGCCTTGAAATCGACTTCCAAGCGGTATTGAGCGAGAACTTGCGGCTGGTCGGCGGCATTGCCTACGTCAACGCGGAAATCAAGGAGTTTTCGGGTGCGGACTGCTGGGTGGGCCAGACCGCAGGCTGCGTTGAACTGCTCGACAGCGCGGGCATGGGCACCGGTCGCCAAGCGCAGGATCTCGGCGGCGAGGACCTCAACAACAGCCCGGACCTCAAGTTCACGGTCAGCGCGGAGTATCTGCTGCCTTTCGAAGACCTGCCATTCAACGGCTTTTTCAATCTCTCGTACCAGTGGCAGGACGACGTGAACTTTTCCCTGCTGGGTGATCCCGGCTCTGAGCAGAAAGCCTATGGCATCGCCAACCTCAGCCTCGGCATCGTGGAAAGTGCCAATGAGCGCTACACGGTTACCCTGTTCGTGAACAACCTTTTTGATGAGGACTATGTCACGAGCATCGCCAACTTCGGGGGGCTCTGGGGCAATGCTCCGACGTACATCCAGACGTTTCCCAGAGACGCCGAACGCTACGCGGGCATACAATTGGGCTTCCGCATTTAGTGTGAGCACGAGCTATGCGCAGACGCGAACTGCTGCGATTAGGAGGGGCGGCTCTGGCCTCCGCGACGCTGCTGGCGAATGGCCGGACGTGGGCGGCTGAACGGGCGATGCAGCCGGGCGGTCGGCGGCTGACCCAAATCGGCCTGCAACTGTCCACCGTCACCCGGCTGCTCATGCAGGACTTTGAGGGCACGCTGAGGCAGGTGGCCGGCATCGGCTACACGCAGGTGGAGTTCTCGGCCATGGGCCTCTTGGGTCGCCCGGTCGAGCACGTGCGGCAACTCATGGCCGAAGTCGGACTCCAGGCGCCGATCGGGCGCGTGTCGCCCAAGCTGCCGGCGGACGTCATGCAGATGCCCCGCGAAGAAGCGATGCGCGTCTTTGCGGAACGTGGTCAGGCCAAGTACCTGGTCGAGAACGTGAAGCATGCGCTGGAGGATGCGCAGGCCTTTGGGCAAAAGGTCATCAACCTGCCGGCGCTGCCGCCAACGGAATTCGGCTCACTCGACCAAGTGCAGGCAAACATCGAGGCCATCAACGCCGCCGGCGAGGTCTGCGCCGCCCAAGGCGTCCAGTTCGGCTACCACAATCATGATTGGGAGCTGACCCCAATCGATGGGATCGTCCCCTACGACTTGATGATCGAGCAAACCGATCCCGATAACGTCAGCTTTCAGTTGGATTCCTACTGGATCGTCAAGGGCGGTGGCAACCTGAGCGACTATCTCAGCCGCTACAGCGGCCGATTCAATAGCTGTCACCTGAAGGACATCGACCAGCACGGCGACTTCGAGGACGTGGGTCACGGCACCATCGACTTTCCCCGCTTCATCGCCGAAGCGGAGGCGGCAGGCGCACGGCACTTTTTCGTCGAACGGGACGATCCGCCTGACCCGGCCGACGCAATACAGCGCAGCTACGAATACCTCCGCGACATGACCTATTGATGAGGCGAGCGCTAACGAGGCGATGCCTCAGGCCCAGGGCAAGGCGGTCGCCGGGCGCAACAGTTCCTTCATTCGACAGCCCAACCCCGCGATCAAGGAAACAAAAAGGCGTCTTCGCCTTGCTGTTCGGGTTGCTTTCAGCCGGGCAGTCCTGGGCCGGCGAGCAGGCCCTTCCCCCGCACCAAGCGTTCAAAACCCCACCGGCCCCCGTGTTGTCACCCGCCGAGGCGGCGGGCAGCTTTTCTCTCGCGCCTGGATTCAGCATTGAACCGGTGGCGACCGAACCGCTCATTGAGGACCCGGTGGCCATTGCTTGGGATGAGGAGGGCAACCTGTACGCAGCGGAGATGCGCGGCTTCATGCCGGACACCTACGGCACCGGCCAGACCGCCCCGGTTGGTGCAGTCGTGCGGCTCTCGGACCTGAATCGGGACGGGGTTTACGACCGAAGGGAAGTGCTCGCCGACCAACTGGTCCTGCCGCGAGCCATCGCCATCGTCAACCAAGGCCTGCTGATCGCGGAGCCGCCGAACCTGTGGCTGTGTCCGAACACGGACGGGCGCGCCACGACGATTGACTGCGAGGATCGGGTGTCGCTGGGCGCTTACGGCGATCAGCCAGGCTCGGTGGAGCATGCGGAGAACGGCCTGCTAATGGGCTTGGACAACTGGCTCTACAGTGCCAAGTCCGCGCGCCGCCTGCGCATCGTTGACGGTGAACTGGTCTCGGAGCCGACGCTTTTTCGGGGCCAGTGGGGCATCAGCAAGGACAACGCCGGCCGGCTCTACTACAACACCAACTCCGTCCTGCTGCTCGGCGACAGCTACGACGCCCAGGCCGTGGTGCGGGCGGGCAACAGCGGCGCACCGGGGTTGAACGCCCGAATCAGCGAAAACGACGGGATGTTCGCGGTGCGGGTCAACACCGGCGTCAATCGAGCCTATGTTCCGGGCGTATTGAGGGCGGACGGTCGCCTTGACCAGCCAACCTCCGCCAGCGGCATGGCGGTGTACCGAGGCGATCAATTCGGGCCGGAACACGCCGATGACGTGTTCGTGGCGGAACCGGCCGCCAATGCGGTGGCGCGGTTGCGCCTTCACCGAGATGGCTTGAAGGTCAGCGCCGAGCACATGCTCTACCCGGACCGAGAGTGGACACAGCGGGAGTTTCTCGCCTCGACCGATGAGCGGTTTCGGCCAGTGGACGTCAAGGTCGGCCCCGATGGCGCCCTCTATGTCGTGGACTTCTACCGGGGCGTGATTCAGGACCATGTGTTCATCAGCGACGAGCTGCGCGCCCAGGCGAAGCAGCGGGGGCTTGAACGGCCATTGGGGATGGGGCGGATCTGGCGCATTTCGCGTCAAGATGGCGGGGACCGGGAAGCGGCGCTCGCAGCAACCGCCCCTCCCGACACCCTGTTGCAATGGCTCGGCCACCCCAACGGTTGGCAGCGCGACACGGCCCAGCGCCTACTAATAGCCGACCGGAGCCGGGTGGTTCGCGAGCGCCTAGCCCAGATCGCCGCAAGCGGCCCGCCACTGGCGGCGGTGCATGCCCTTTGGACCCTTCGCGGTCGCAGTGAACTGACCAAGGCGGTCGTCCTTGGGGCCCTCGGGCACGGCGACGCCAAGGTGCGGCTGGCGGGCTTGGAAGCGGGCGCGGACCTGCTGTCGGAGGCGAATTTGCTGAAGCTCATGTCCGGGCCGGAGGATCGGGTCTTCACGCAGCACCTGATCCTGTCGCTCGCGCCCCATGGCGCATCGCCTGCCGTCCGGCAACATTTGGTGGGCCAGATCGTGGCGGATGGCGGCAACGCCTATAAGCGCGCGGCGGTGCAAGCGGCGGCATTCGGTGCGGAGCCCGACTTTTTGCGGGCGTTGCTCGCCACTGGCACTTGGAAGGCAGAGGTCGAAGCAGCAGCTACGGCCTTTGTCGCCCAGCTCGTCAGCCAGGGCCTGCGTGGCGATGGCCGCCAAGCCGAGGTTTGGTTGGATTTTGCCGCAGCTAGTCAAAGCCGGGCGTGGCTGGCGCGGGCGATTCTGGACGGATTCTTTGCGCTGGCACGGGAGGAAGGCTTCGCCCGCTTAAAGCTTGCCGAACCCCATCCGCTCTTTGCCGCCGAGGACAGCGAACTCTGGCCCGCCATCGCCCGAGCGCGGCGCAGCGTCACTTGGCCGGGTGACGATCTGCCGGCCAACGCCAAGCCCCTGACGCCATCGCAGCAGCGGCATCGTGCGCTGGGCGCACAGTACTACGAGGCGCAATGCGCCACCTGTCACGGCGCCGATGGCGCCGGCCTCGAATCCCTAGGCCCCCCGCTCGCCGGATCCTCCTGGGTGACCGGCCCGAGCGAGGTGCTGGCGCGCATTGTCCTGCAGGGGCTGGCTGGTCCCATCAAAGTGGGTGACGAGGCCTGGAACGGCGTCATGCCGGGGCATGCCGCCATGCCAGGCTTCGACGACGAGACTGCGGCGGGGCTGCTCACCCACCTGAATCGCGCCTGGGGGCATGCGGGCCGCGCCATTGATCCGGAGTTCATGACCCGCCTACGCCGGGAGACCCAAGGCCGCACACAACTCTGGACCGCCGAGGAACTGGCGGCGGTGCGCGTCAACACGCACTATGCGAAGTACCAAGGGCGCTACGGGGGGAGTGGCTTTGAGCTGGCATTCGTTTACGGTGGCCGTGATCTGGAAGTGAGAAGCGGGATATTCAATGGCCCGTTGCGGGAAGAGCGGGAGGATCACTTCATCTTCGAACCGCGCGGGCTGCGGCTGGAGTTCGTGCTGGCGGACGACGGCAGCGTGACCGGCGTGCGCATGGCCACGCCGGAAGGGGGCCAGTTGATGCCTCGGGTTGGGGATCTGTGAACGCCGTCCGAATCGGCATCATTGGTCTCGGTAACATCGGTCGCCAGCACGCCGAGTTGCTGAGCGGCGGGTCCATCGAGGGCGCGGAGCTGGGTGCGGTCTGCGCACGCGGCGGCGATCTCGGCGCGCCATTCGATGTGCCTTGCTTCCCGGACCATCAGGCCCTGTTCGCCAGCGGCTTGGTCGATGCGGTGCTGATTGCCACGCCGACCCAGTCGCATCCGGAAATCGGCCGGGCAGCGCTCGAACAGGGCCTGCACGTCCTGATGGAGAAGCCGCTCGCCATGTCGATCGGGCAAGCCCGGGAACTGGTCTGGGCGGCATCCGAGCGGAGCCAGTTTGCGGTGATGCTCAACCAGCGGTTTCACCCGGCCTACGCCCGGATCAAGACGCTGCTAGATGAAGGGCGCTTGGGCCCCCTGCAACGATTCGCCTGGAACATGACGAGTTGGTATCGCCCGGATGTGTACTACAAGGTGAGCACATGGCGCGGCACTTGGCCGGGCGAGGGCGGTGGCTTGCTGATCAACCAGTGCATCCACAACCTGGACGTCCTGCAATGGCTCGTCGGCCTGCCCGGCGAGGTCTTTGCCGTTGCCGGGTTCGGCAAGTACCACGAGATTGATGTGGAAGACGAAGTCACGGCCACGCTGCGCTTTGCCGATGGGCTTACCGGCACGGTCACCGCCTCAAGTGGGGAAGCGCCCGGCATCAATCAACTTGACCTTGTTGGTGATCTCGCCACCCTCCGGTTCGACGGCGAACGGATTCGCCTGTTTGCGTCGTCCGAGAGCGTGGCCGAACACTGCCAACGCACCCTCGACATGTTCGGCATGCCGGAATTCACCGAACGGGCGATCCAGCCGGACGAGCCCGTGAACCAGCATCAGGCGGTGCTGCAGAACTTCGTGAAAGCCATCGCCCGGGGTGAGCCGCTGGCCACGCCGGCAGCCGCGGGGCTCGCCTCGATCGAACTGGCCAACGCAATGCTGCTGTCGGCCTGGCGCGGCCAGGTCGTTTCCCTGCCCTTGGACGCCGAGGCCTATGAGTCGGCCTTGCAACGGAGGATTGCCTCGGCCAGCTTGCGGAAACCCGCTGCCATCCAAGCGAACATCGACATGGCGAAGTCCTACCGATGAGCCTGCTCTCCCAAGTCCGCGAAGGGGGTCCGGGGTGGCTGCAGGGCGCCATGACCTTGGGCGGCGGGTCCGCCGTCACGTCCCTGACCATCGGCTCGGTGTTCGGCTATGAGTTCCTCTGGGTGCAGCCGGTGTCGATGCTGATCGGCTGCGTCATGCTCTTCGCCTTGGCACACCAGACGCTGTCCACCGGTGAACGCCCCTTCACGGCCATGAAGCGGCACTTTTCCGCCGCCCTCGCTTGGCTGTGGGCGATTGCGGCGCTCGGCTCGAGCATCATCTGGGGGTTCTCGCACTACCCCTTAAGCGCCGGGATGCTGGAGGAGGCGATTCTGGTGGTGACCGGGTTCGGACTGGCGGGCGAGGGGGCCGCGGTGGCCCGTGAACTCTACCTGTTCACGTTGGCGGTGCTGGTCTGGGCGGGATGCGCCTATATGGTCTGGAACTACGACAAGGGGCAACGAGCGGTGCGTCTCTTTGAGAACGGCATCAAGGTGCTCAGCGGGGTGGTGGTTCTAAGTTTCGCTTGGGTGGTGGTCATGGCCAGCCTGCAGGGCGATGTGGACTGGGCGGCTGTCTTGAGGGGGTTCGTTCCCCATTCCCTGCCGGACGATGCCTTCGGCGTCACCACCATGATGGCCGCCTTGGGCACCGCGGTGGGCATCAACATGACCTTCGTGTACGGCTACACGCTGCTGCGCCGGGGCTGGGGGCGGGAGCACCGCAGCCTGGCGCGCTCCGACATCATCATCGGCTTGGTGGTGCCGTACCTGTTGGTCACCGGGCTCATATCCATTGCTGCCGCGGCGGCCCTGCACGGCGGTGATGGCGATCTGCAAACCCGTCTTAGCCCAGCCCGGGCGGGGCAAATGTTCAGCGCGGCGGGCTTCGGCGACGTCGTGGCGCACCTGGTGTTTCCCCTCGGCGTGCTGGGCATGGCGGTGGGGTCGCTGGTAATGCACATGCTGACCTGCGGCGCCGCGGCACGGGAAATGTTCAACCTCGAAGAAGGCTCCACCGCCTATAGGCTGGCCTGCCTCGCGCCGACGCCAGCCGTGCTCGGCGTGTTCCTTTGGACCACCTTGGGGCCTTACGTCATCCTGCCGACCTCCGCCTTCTGCGGGCTCCTGCTGCCCATTGCCTACGTAGGCTGGCTGGCCCTGAACAACCGCTCGTCGTATCTGGGGGAGGATCGGCCGCGGGGCCGCAAAGCGGCCCTGTACAACGGCGCGATGGCGTTGTGCATCCTGACCGTCGTCGCCAGCGCCCTGTACAGCACGCTGGTCGGCTTGGGATGGCTGTGAGCATCGGCGAGGGCGCAACCTATGCGCCGCGCGGAAAGCCGGCGCCCGTGGTCGAGCCCGGTGAATTCGAATTTGCCGCGGCCTACTTGGACCATGGCCACATCTACGGCCAAACCAATGGCCTGATCGAAGCCGGGGCCACCCTGACGCACGTTTACGATCCAAGCCCGGAGCGCCTTCGCGCCTATCAAGCGCGCTATCCCGAGGCCCGCGCCGTCGCCAGCTTCACGGACCTGCTGGAAAACGACCGCCTGCAACTCATTGCCGCAGCCGCCATCCCGGACCAGCGGGCGGCGATCGGCGCCCGCGTGATCAAGGCAGGCAAGCACTACTTCACCGACAAGCCGCCCTTTACCACCTTGGAGCAACTAGAGACTTTGCGCGGCCTGATCGCGGAGCATCAGCGCCGATACTTTGTTTACTACTCGGAACGCGTGCACAACGAGGCGGCTTGGCACG
This sequence comes from uncultured Pseudomonadales bacterium, assembly GCA_964598305.1. GTDB lineage: Bacteria > Pseudomonadota > Gammaproteobacteria > Pseudomonadales > Azotimanducaceae > Azophilus. The sequence continues at coordinate 22,897 of CAZRBP010000003.1, forward strand.
CAGGTGAGCTGATCGCCCAAGGGGCGGTCGGGCGGGTCCTGCATGTGCTGATTCTCGCGCCCCACCGTCTCTCCAGGGAGACACGGCCCGAGTGGTTTTTTGACAAGGCCCGCTACGGCGGCATCATCACCGACATCGGCTCGCACCAAGTGGAGCAGTTCCTCGCTTACGCGAATTGTGAAAGCGCAACCGTGGAATACGCGCGGGCGCGCAATCTCAATCACCCGGACTTGACGGGCTTGGAGGACTTTGGCGAGTTGGCCTTGGTTGGGGACAATGGCGCATCCTGTTACGCACGGCTTGATTGGTTCACCCCAAGCGGGTTGCCCGTGTGGGGTGACGGGCGTACCTTCATCACCGGGACGGCGGGCACCCTGGAGTTGCGCAAGTACGTGGACCCGGCGCGCCAGGCGCCTGCCTCGATCATCCTGAGGGCGGACGGCGAATCGGTCGAGGCGATCGATTGCCTCGGCAAAGTGGGCTTTCCGTTCTTCGGGCAAATGATTCTGGACGCCCTCAACGGAACGGAAACCGCCATGACCCAGGCGCACATCTTTCGGGCGGCCGAGCTGAGCATGCGGGCACAGGCGCTGGCGGACCGGCGCCACGCGGACGGCGAACCATGAAGCTGGCACCCATAGAGAGCCCGCAACGGCTCTACGTGCGCGTGGCGCGACGCATTGCGGACCTGGTGGCCAATGGCGAGGTGAAGCCGGGGGAGAAGCTGCCCGCCGAGCGGCACCTTGCCGAGATGCTCCAAGTTTCCCGCCCGACCATTCGCGAAGCGATGATCGCCCTGGAGGTGTCCGGCCTGATCGATGTGCGCACCGGGTCCGGCATTTACGTTGCGCAGCAGAGCCACCCGCAGCGCATCACCTTGGACGACGAGGGCATCGGGCCCTTTGAATTGCTGGAGCTGCGGCTCATCCTGGAACCCGAAGCTTGTGCCTTGGCGGCGGAGCGCATCACGGACGAGCAGCTTGCCAAGCTGCAGACGATCTATGAAGAGATGCGCAAGTTCTCAGGAACCCCGCGCATTGAGGAAGTCGATGCGCGACTTCACGTCGCCATCGCCGAAGCGACGGAAAACGCCGCCATCACCCAGGCGGTGCAATGGCTATGGACGTTGCGCAACCAGAGCGTGCTGTCGAGCGGCTTCCATAGCCGCATCCTGGAGGAAGGAATCTACCCGGCGGTGGACCAGCACAAGGAAATTCTCGACGCGCTCAAGACGCGCAGCGCGGATGCCGCGCGGGCGGCCATGCGTGCTCACTTGGTCGCCGCCACGGAGGCGGCGGCCAGGCATTTTGGCGATGAGCCGTGAAAGGGTTTATAAGATATGGATTTAAAAGGAGTTTTTTCCGAAACGCCAAGGTCTATATCACATCCGACCATCCTGAATCATCGGACATCATGACCCCTTTCCTTCGAGACTTCTCATCAGGACATCCTCATCGGATTCAGTTAGACCGGGTCGAACTAGAACGCGAGCTTCGGTCGTTGGGGCAACACTCACCCATATTCTACGGCGGCTGAGAGTCGAGCTACCGCAAACGATGGAAGCGATGTCTAGGATCAGGGTGACTGTCAAGTCTGTTTAGCCATTTGTGCCAAGCCTAGGTTCCACTCGGCCCTGTTCGCAGAATTTCCTGTCGACAATCGCAGCGACTCAAGCAACCTGTTCCATTAAAGCAGAACCGTATGGCGCTTCCCGAACAGCCATTGTAGGTGAACGCCTCGACTTCAGAACGCTTTCGCTCCGGGGATCCGCTATCCGCTCAATCCTCGCGCAATGATTGCTGCCGCGAAATCGTCTTGGGTCATCTTCTGAGCCTTGGCCTGTGCCTTGAGCGCCTCATGCATTTCTTGGGTCAAGGTCACTATGATTTGAGAGATACTTGTGCCTCTATTCTCTGACTCAGCTAGTAGCTTGTCGATGGGGGTTTTCGGGCTATGGGTTACCGTTCTTAGGAACTTTGCTCGTTGTGCTCGCGACATCGCACTCATTCCATTGGCTAACTTAACTAGGTCACGCTCTGACACCTTGCCTTTACTGCGCTCCACAAGATCCTGAGCGCTCAGTGCCACCTTCAATTCTACATCCCCCTTTTCGACGAGCTCCTTTAGCTCTGCGTTTAGCCGGGGGAATTTTACATACTGTCGCACATCTTGGTAGGAGATTCCGGTAGCCTCATGGACCGCCTTGGCGCTACCGTACTTGTTGTAGAGGAAGGTGATGCCGTCGATAAGCTCCGGACCGGAAAGGTTGCGTCGTACCAGATTCTCGGTGATAGAGATGGCCTTAGCCTCAGCTTCATCGATACGAGCGTCGAGCACGACGGCGTTGATGGAGTCACGACCAAGCAACTTGTGGGCGAGGTAGCGGCGCTGTCCGCTTAGGATCTCCCACTTATCCTTCTGTTCAGCCTTGCAAACCACTATGGGCTGAAGCAGACCTTGGCGGCGGATGCTCTCGGCTAGTGCATCCACCTCTTTGTCCACGTCGCGGGTGCGAACTTGGCCCTTATCAATAAGCAAGTCGGCCAGTAACAACTGGCGGTATTCAAGCAGTTTTGTCAATTTCGATTCCTTATTGTGATGGTAGTGTTTTCAGGCTTGCTTGGAGTGATAACTAGAACAACAGCAGACAATCAACGGAGGTTAGGACGTTTGGTCTCAGCTTAAGCCCAGGTTGACATCTAGTTGGTGTTTGAAAGAAGTTACATACTCTACTCCACATACAACAAGCATTTAAGAGACAAGGAGAATTCGACTATGGCAGAAAATCAAAGCAGGAGAGCTGTGCCCGTTGGGCCCTGACCCCGCACAGTTTCACAGGTGCCTGTGGCGGCAATCTCAACGTCACCAGTAGTGTCTGGTGCTCTTCGGGCTGCTGTCCAATATCCGTCAGCAGGACTCTGGCGGGGCCGTCGCTAACATCAAAGGAGAATTCAGAATTTTTTCTAGAAAGTACTGCCGCTAGTTGTTGTGCCTGACCTCGACGGCCTTCGCCTTCGCTCTTGTCTCGTTTGGATCACTGGTGCAGTGCTATGGTGTCAGCGGTGGCGTTTACGGTCCTACCAGCCAACATGTTTCCCCACATCGTGGCGTCATGTTTCGGTTCAGCTCTTGCGCTAACCCTCTTGTTTGATGCTGTGAATTCGATTTTTCGCCGCTCCATCCGCATAGCAAGTTCCTGGGGTGATGGAGGTGTGTTCACATTGTTCTTCCAAAGGCCTCCCGCGGTAGGAGCGTCGGGCCGTTGCAGTTCACCTTGGGACAAGGAAACCCCGCCTGTTTGCCGGGGAAGGGTAGCTACTCCCTGCCGAGTATTTCGGCTGTTGTATTCAGCGGGCAGCCCGAAAGCGGGATGCCCAAGATGAACTGCGGGGAGGAAGGCTACAGATAGACGGCACGTAACGCAATACTCTTCACTCGCACATTCTTCACTCACTGACTTACTGACTAGATGCAGCAACTCCCGCTAAGTCGTTTCACATGGGTGAAGCGGTGGATTTCCTGCCTGATTTGTCGATGGTCGGGTCGCGCGGGGACGAAACCCACAAGCGCTAACTTGTTTCCAATTTGGCCCGTTATGGCCAGTCTGATGGGCCAAATTGAGCGCATTTGGAGGCAATTCAGGTACTTTATGCTTGAAAATTCAAACAAGTTAGCGCCTATGGAAGGAGAACCTCTCCCGCCGGTGTCGGATCGGTCGTCTGACCACGCTGCCCCCTGAAGAACCCGCCCGTCGCATACACGACAGCGGCGGCAGGGTCAGGAGGTGTCGAAGGGGACTAGTTCGGATCAGCAGTCGAACGCGGTGGCGTGGTAAAGCGTTTCTCAGTCCGGGACGAGGAGCTCTAGGAACAGGCCGCGCAGCCGCTCCTAGAGGTACTTCGGGCACCTCGCCTTCTCCTAATCCGGTCAGAACAGAGTGAAGCAGCGCTGCTGGACCTAGTAGATCAGGAAGGCCAGCAGGGTCAACTAGGCGAACACCGTCGCTAGTGCCGCTAGCCGTGGCTGAAGTTGTGCTCGAAGCCGTAGCCTTGGCTTTGTAAGCGGTCATTTTGAGGCGTCATTGCCAGCGGCGTGGCCATGGGTTTTCCTTCGTCGTTCCATTGACGAAGGGGATTGGCTCGATGAGCAAGGGGAAGCGGGCGGCGCGGCGCTCGGCGGAGGAGTGGCGGGCGGTCCTGTCGCGGTTTGAGCGCAGCGGCCTGAGCCATCGGGACTTCTGCTTGGCCGAGGGCTTGGCGCCGAGCACGTTCTGGCACTGGCGGCGCAGGCTGGGGGGTGCGGGGCCGGTCGGCGGGTCGGGCGATGCGGCGCTGTTCGTGGAGTTGCCGGAGGGCCGCCCGTCGGCGGCCTGGGACGCGGAGCTGGACCTTGGCGGCGGGGTGGTCCTTCGGGTGCGGCGGCCGGGGCCGTGCTGAGCCTGGACGGCGGCCGCCGCATCTGGCTGTGCACCCGCCCGACGGACATGAGGCGCTCGTTCGACGGGCTTTCCGCCATGGTGCGCAACGAGTTGGGCGGGGACCCGACGGGCGGGCACTGGTTCGCGTTCGTCAACCGTCGCGGGACGATGCTGAAGATCCTCGCGTTCGACGGGGACGGCTACTGGATCTGGTCGAAGCGGCTGGAGGCCGGGCGGTTCGCGCCGCCCGGCGATGCCGGCTTCGGGAAGGTCCCGCTCAGCCGAACGGCGCTGCTGGCGCTGATCGAGGGCACGGACATTGAGGTGAGGCGGCAACGGAAGCGCTACGGGAAGGCCGCCTGAAGGCTGCCCCAAGGGGGCGGATCGGGTGGAATGCGGCCTTCGCAGCGAGGGACGCGCAGAACGTTGCCGAGCGCCCACATCGAGCATCTGGAACGGGAGAACGCCCGGCTGGCGGCGACGGTCTCCGACCTCGCGGAGCAGCTTGCGCAGGTCCGGCGGCAGCTGGACTGGTTCAAGCGGCAGCTGTTCGGCCGCAAGTCCGAGCGGCGGCTGGAGTTCGACGACGCCGCGCAGGCGGGCCTGTTCGAGGCGCTGGGCATCGAGGCGCCGCCGGACGTGGAGGTTCCCACGCGGGAGGTCCGCTACCGCCGGCGGGGAGCGCCGGGACGGTGCGGTGAACGAGAGCGGGCTGCGCTTCGACGCGACGGTGCCGGTGGAGGTGGTCGAGGTCCGCGACCCGGCCGTCGAGGCGATCCCGGCCGCGGAGCGGGAGGTGGTGGGCGAGAAGGTCACCCACCCGCTGGCCCAGGAGCCCGGCAGCCACAAGGTTCTGAAGTACGTCCGACCGGTCGTGAAGCGCCGGGGCACGGGCGAGCTGCTGACGCCGCCATCCCCGCCGACCGTGCTGGATCGCACCTGCGTGGACGTGAGCTTCCTGGCCGGGATGCTGGTCGACAAGTTCCGCTACCACCTCCCCCTTCACCGCCAGCACCAGCGCCTGGCCGACTTCGGCATCCAAGTGAGCCGGGGCAGCCTGACGAACTGGGCGGGGCGGGCCGCTGACCTGCTCAAGCCGATTGCGGCGGCGCAGGCCGCGCACATCCTGGAGGGCGGCGTGGTCGCCATGGACGAGACCTCCATCAAGGCCGGGCGGGCGGCGCCCGGGAAGATGCGCAACGCCTACTTCTGGCCGGTGTTCGGGGAGGACGGCGAGATCGTCTTCCACTACGCGCCGAGCCGGGCGCACAGGCACGTCGAGGCGTTCCTCGGCAACTTCCGGGGCACCCTGCTGAGCGACGGGTACGCCGCCTACGCGGCCTATGCGGAGCGGCACGGCATCACGCACGCGCAGTGCTGGGCGCACTGCCGGCGGCACTTTGCGGACGCCAAGGAGAGCGAGCCGGACGCGGTGGCCGATGCGCTGGCGCTGATCGGCGCGCTGTACGCCGCCGAGAGGGCCATCCGCAAACGGAGGCTCGAAGGCCCCGCGAAGCTGGCCCATCGGCGGGAGCACGGCGCCCCGGCGGTGGACGCGTTCTTCGCCTGGTGCGGGACGCAGCGCCGGCGCGCGGACGTGCTGCCCAGCAATCCGTTCGCCCAGGCGCTGGCCTACGCAGCGGAAAGGGAGACGGGGCTGCGGGCGTTCCTCAAGGACCCGGCCGTGTCCGTGGACACCAACCATCTTGAGCGGGGCCTGCGCCCCGTTCCAATGGGGCGGCGCAACTGGCTGTTCGCGTGGACGGAGCTCGGCGCCCGGCGGGTGGGCGTGGTCCAGAGCCTGCTCGCCACCTGCCGGCTTCAGGGCGTCGACCCGCACGCCTACCTGGTCGATGTCCTCCAGCGCGTCGGCCAGCATCCCGCCAAGCGGGCCGTCGAACTGACCCCGCGGGTCTGGAAAACGCTGTTCGCGGACCGACCCCTGCGTTCCGACCTCGACCGGAGCCGCGGTCCACCGCCCCAATAGGCCGCAAAAGTCCAGAACGGCTTTGTTTGCCCGCTTACGTACTAACTGCTAGATCGCCGAGGGCACTCGCTGGCTTAGCCTACCTATCACATAGGCTACAAGATTTTCAAAAGTACCGAAGTTCTCCGGTATGAAGTCCTCTTCAGGACATGGTTCACCTACCAGATCACCCACAAAGGTGAAAAGCTGCATTGCCCCTAACGAGTCGATCAGTCCCTGAGCGTATAGATCGTCAGAGTCCTGCAACTTGTATTCATTGTTGAGTAGTTCGATATGTACGAAGTCTCTGAGCTGTTTTCTGATATTTGCCAAAGCGTCTGCATTCATCTCTACAAACTCGCTTTCTATGCAAATGAAGGCGTCTTTGCTTTCTCTCTGTGTATCTCAGGGAGATAGTTGCCGATTTCCGTAACAAATTTATGACAGAATTGATGATGGTCAGTGTCATGCTTGTTTGGCATGCGTAGAAACTGACGTTTCCTATGATCAATGGAGAGTATTGTGGTTGACGCAGTCCCAACTTTTCCCTCCAATGACCCTGTCTTCTCTATGTGTTGCACGATACGCGGGATGTCGAATGGTAGCGATACGTGATAAGATCGGTCGCTGGAGTCGGAAACACTCACGGCCTCGAGCTCTACAGCATAATCCGTAGGCGTGTTCGCATAAGCGTAGGGTCGTGCGAGAATGTCAAATTCCACGGCTGCCCGTATTAGCTCGGCAAATCGTGACTCTGTCCATATCACCGACTCAGCGGCAAAGTTGAGCAACATGTTGTTGAATTCGGTGCGGCAGCGGTGCATAGCAGCCTCAACAATCGCCCCCCGCCATGTGAACTTATACATGGACTCAAAGCTAGTCTCCCCTTCGCGCCACAAATCCGTTATACCGTTATTGGCTGCTGTCTGCATCCAAGCAACGAATCGGTCGAACATGTCGCGATAAGACTCAATTTCGAGCGCATTCACAATGCGCCCGGTGTGATACAGCCCGCGGCAATCGTATAGAAGCATCACGCTATTTGCGAACACCATACCGGCGATCCAGTCTTTGTGACCAACTTCTTTGGTCTGAATGACCACTTCAGCCCCACTGACAGTATCCGCCTCTCGCAGGGTCACGACGCCTAGGTCTTCCTTCTTCTGCTCAAAACCAACGTTTTTTAGCCACACCATGGGATATACACCAAACGCTTGTGCTTGCATCTCGCACAACTCTTGGATGCCGGCCTTAAAGGAATCCAGAGTTTCTCCAGGTAGTGGCCAAATTAGCTCTATAAAGGACGCCACCTTCTCATCGTTCATTGTTTTCTGGACTTCAAGGTATGTATCGAGCTTGATATTCGAACGTCGAGCTAAGTCCAAGGCATCAGAATTCATGGTTTGTAGGGATATGGGTTGCGTGCTCAGCACACCCTGTGTTGTGAATATCTTCGCGATTTCAACAGCTCGTTCGGGATTGTTCTTTGCCGAACTGTAGTTCACTCTGACCGGATACCCAGTCCGCTTCTTCACATCGACCATGTACTGGGCGAGCGCAACATCCTTCGGGAATATGCCGAAGTTAGCATCGCAGACATGTAGAGTTCGAGTGCGCTTGCTCGCGAGGTAGTCAATCTCATCACGGAGACGATCTTCTGAAAGCTGGTGTACCTTCTGGCCAATTGCGCCACCCCAAAAGCAGTACTCACACTTGTATGGGCAACCACGATTGGTTTCGATGAGTGCAATTCCGAGATCCTTGGGATCGAATATGTCAGCAAGATACGGCGACGGGATTTCACCCAAGTTCTTTATCCGTTTGTGCGCTGACGTCGTTATGTATTCGCCCTCTCGAACAAATGTGATGCCGCCAACCTCGTGCATATTAGGAATGATGTCACCAACTTGACGTAGATACTGCAAAAACGTTATTTCACCTTCCCCATTACAGACTGCGACGTTTTCCCAAGAGGGGTCCACATACTCTTCCGCCGCGTTCATAACTTGCACGCCACCCAAGAGAAACTGAGTGGTTTTTGAAAGCAAACCACGCAGGGTTGGCAATATTCGCTGAATCAAACCGATATTCCAGACATACAAGCTGAACCCGACGACGTCCGGTTGGAGCAGAACGATGTCTCGAATAACCTGCGATGCAGAGTTGTTAATGGTTGTGCTGTAGAGCTGTATGTCCCAGCTAGTTTTGATGTCTTCTTCTGTGTAAGCGTATGACTTTAGGTATCCGCCGACCAGTGGGGTTATGCCCTCTTGGGGATTTATGTGAACCAACGTTGCGAGCTTTTTGTGCATGACACTTCCTAGCATATCCTAAGTTGCGATTGATGGGGTCTGGATTGATGGGTCACGGCGCACCTTGCGGCCTAGGTGGAGCCGTATGCTCGTGTCCTAATCCGTGAAGTCTGACGGTGAACTAAGGCCGATGCAAATTGAATGAAGTTAAGTTCTTCAACTCATCATCAGCAAACAGTACCAACCAGCCAAAAGTAACTCAATTTGTCAGACTTCATGCTCCTCTCAATAACCATGGTTAGTTCAAACAAACTAACTTACGGGTATTCTATCGAATAAATTTTCCGAAAACACCCGTGTGTAACAGTGTGTAGAGCAAGACATCAGAATCGATGCGTGTTTTTTCGGTGACGAAGTAAACGCACACCGGTTCCGCATTCAGAATTGGCACTTCACCGCGCTCACAGGGTTGCTGTAGTGTGCGTTGACGCGTGAGTATTGACCGACTTCGAGAGTTCCAAACCGTGACTTTACTTGCCCTAGACCATACAGCCTTGGGTAATCAGCCCTTGAGCAAACTCGGCATAGCTGCGGCAGCCTAAACTCACCTTAGCATCAGCCAATGTTGAGCGCTTTGGGAGCGAACTCAGATGTAGTACAAGTCGGCCGAATGTGCGAAGAGACAGGCTTTGATGTCGCGTAGCTCTTACAGGAAATTCGGATGAGCAAGCGCTATTCCCGAAAGAAACATCCTCTATTCACACACCTATAGGGATACCGAGTTCAGTCAGGCAAATCGCAATTGGTTGGAATCGCAGATCAATTGAAGCGCACGTCCTCTAGCGCTGTCTGACGGAATTGGTCAGGTGTGAAACCCACGCGATGGTTGTAGTCGAAAAAGAGCAACTCAGTGCGGCGCCCGGTCTGGACGTTAGCCACGGATATTTCGAGCGGTCGATAGTACTTGTCCAAGTACATCTTGAAATTGGAAAACTCGTGCTGCTTAAGTAGGGCATCCTTTCGATCGAAGGACTCAATCTGTATCGCCTGATGCTTGGCCATGTCATACCAGATTCTCTGCCGCGCATAGCCTGAGTGACGGCTTTGCGGGAACCGTTCAATTACCTCCACTTCAACGCCGTCAACTTTTTCTTGTCTAACATAAGCATAGGTATAGGCGTCAAGAGGATCAGGATCTAAGTCTTCATATGAGACTTCGCTAGCAGCGAACGAGCCTGAACGGCTGCGAGAAACGATCCGCTTTGTGCGTTTCAGTGATGGGAGGTACAGGTACTGTTCGTTTTCAGACTCGCGATGAATAACACTCAGCAATGCTACGCCCCGATCAACTTTGGGTTCATTAAAGGCCAGAATACTACGACGCACGATATCTTTGGATTCCACTTCGAGTGTCTTCTGTACCAACGACTTTTCTACGACTAGTTCCCCGTGCCTGCCGTACAAGCGCATCACAATATCGGTTTCGTAGTCAATGTAGCCTTTATTGTAAAGATCAATCTGCCTAGCGATGAGATACGCTTTTTGACTGCCAATATTGCCTTGCTCAGCGAACACCGGTGTAGAGACGACAAGAGAGCATAGAGTCAACAGGTTCGCAGTGAGTTGTATCTTTCGATTGGCATATGTGGGGGAACGCACGGTGTAATCATCCTAAAGGGCAAGTTAAGCTGGAATCTTTGCACAGGAAGTGTTCAGGGTTCAATAAGTTGCTAGAGTTAAAGCTATGGCAAAGGGCAGGAAGTTCGCAGTGCTTTGCTGAAGCTTGCTCAGGTGTAATAAGGGATGGGAGATCAGCAGTCTGGTCGATTAGCCACTACGGGAGATAAGCAATTCAGGACAGCACGGGGAAGGTCAAGAAATGCATTGAGCAGCACTCTTGTTTCTTCAAGATCGGACTCCCGAACCACAGAAATTGCATTGCTAGTAAACCTTTGACTGAAAGTTGTACTCACATTTGGGAATCGTGCTTGGATTCAATTTGGACGGCAATCTGATGCCACAGCTTCGAGACAACTTCTAAGCCACTTGACTATCGGGCGTCTGATCAGGGAAAAAACACCTATGTTGTTTTACTTGAAGCTAGTTGGCGCCGAAGAGGAAAAGCTCAGTGAATTGTCCACTGGCATCTACACAGCTCAAAGCATACTAGTGGTCGGACACTGGAGGGGCCAGAGGCGCTCCCGAATCCTCGATCTACTCCATCAGAGAAGTTCCGGGCAAGGCTCGGAAATCCGCCTACGAACTGAATCCGGCAAGAGCGAAACGCATGAGGAAAGACGCGCTGGCGGTGGCCCGAATAGACGAAGTCCTTGAGTTTTGGTTCGAGGAGCTCGCCGCGAGCGACTGGTTCCAGGGTGGCGATGCGTTAGATGCGCGAATCCGCGAGCGCTTTCGCGACCTGCACGAAGCATTGCGCGAACAAGTACCGACAACCTGGCGGGTGAATGCGCAAGCTGCGCTGGCTGCGGTGGTTGTTCTCGATCAGTTCCCGCGGAACATGTACAGGGGTAATGCCCGAGCATTCGCAACGGATGGTCTAGCGCTGGATATAGCTAGACATGCGATTGCGTGCGGCTTTGACCGCGAGTTGTCCGAGGTCCAGCGCAAGTTTCTGTATCTTCCTTTCCAGCATAGCGAGGAAAAAAGTATGCAATCCCATTCCATGGAACTCTTCGAAAGCCTTGGCAGCGAGACCGACCTTCGCTATGCCCGTCGCCACAAGGAAATCATTGATCGTTTCGGCCGTTTTCCACACCGCAACGAAGCGCTCCGACGAGCTTCCACACCGGAGGAAATCGAGTTCCTCGAAAGTCCGGGCTCTTCCTTCTGAACGGGCACGGGCGTAGCTTGAGCGCCGTGCTTGGAGTCTGCGGGTTGCATGCTATTGGCTCGCTCCAACCCGGCGCGCCATTGCTGTTTAAGAAGCTACTAGCTAAGCAATGGACTGTCTCCGTTCGTTTCATGTGGGACAGCGAATCGCAGGCCGCCGATTTGCAGAAACCGATCCGGCTGATGCCGACCTAATCGGTGCTGATGCCGAATTAGGCGTCTCAAGAGGTCTTCCCATTGGATATCGCCAGCGCACTGCCACACGATTGACTCGTGAGCAGCGCATGGAAGTCTGTGCGGCTCTTGCACTCAATGATTGGGGATGTTGTTGGTTGCCGCTAACGATGGCCCATAGAGGCCGGGATGGATGACCCTAAGGTCACTAGGGTCGAGAGAAGGGAAAGCATGGTCACCTTTTTGTTCGCGACTGCCAATCAATGAACCCCCACATTCCCCGTCTTTCGTGCCGTCGCCTAAGCTCGAAAACGCCTTGATATCATTTCCGAAACCTGATCGATAGAACTCGAGGGCTTCCCAACAGAAGATTTCCGGGCGGTTACAGCTAAGGATTACGTAAGCGAATAGGCACATTAGACACTATCTCTAGAATCACTATTTGCTCTATGCGCTAGGCAGCAGCCGTGCAACTCAACTAGTGCCATTCCAATGCTCGTGGTTCCCGGATGCTATGCGTTTGCACCACCGGAAAAGCACAGAAGAGCCATTGGCCCCAGATCTTCACCACCACACTGGGAGAAACCCGACTAGATCGAACTCAGCGCAATTGCACACAGTGCTAGGCTAGCCTCAGCATCCCCTTCCGCTGCTGCCGAGCGCATCGACCACGTCGCCTTGAAACTAAATCGCTTGCGCTGCCCAAGCTCCGGGCGATAGGCTCATGCCTTACCACTTGAGTGGCAGTGATTAATTTCGAGAGCTACGTTGGAGTGCTGGGCAGAAGTGACGGCATGCATACTGAGCCGCCATCGATACCAATGTTATCCTTGCGTTTCAATGTGCATTCTTTGGAAACTGCTTCGACGGCTGCTGGGAATGCCGAAGTGAACGACACTCTTCACCCCAAATCTGACGCACAGCCTTGGATGTATGGCGAAGTGTCTATGTTTTCCTTTTCACAGACTCTGGCTACAGAGTCTTGCATCACGATCTTTTTGAGAGAACGGAGCAGATTTGGGTAGTTTCGTGGACCTGATGGGAGTTTTTCGGACCACACAGATAACATGAATACGTAGTAGTCGCAGATCGTTATTTGATCACCAAGCAGATAGAAACGGTCACTCAACTGTGAATCGAGATACTTGAACGTCTCCTGCAGAGTTCTCGCCTGTGCTGACCTGATTGCCTCAGACCCCTTCGGATCGGTGGTGTGCTTTTCCGGGTAGAAGTACACCATCAATTCGCTTTGATAGGTAGATGTCAAGTAGTGGAGCCATTGGAAGAAAGGAGGCCTGCGAGGGTCGCCAAGCGACGGCAGCAACACACGATTATCTTCAACTTCGCACAGATAAATCGATATAGCCGCGCTCTCATGCAGGATTCTATCACCGTGTTCTAACACGGGAATTCTACCGGTAGGGTTCAACTTTAGGTAAGCGTCAGACTTTTGGCTGCTGTTAGCTCGATCAACCAAGACTAGTTCATAGGACACGTCTAGCTCTTCCAATAGCACATGCGGGACAAAGCTTGCATTTGACGGGTAGCTATGTAACTTGTACATGATATTTGGATAATGTTAGCACTGACTTCGCGTTAGTGATAGGCGCCAGAATTTGAATTTGAAAGAAAACTGGCAATACTAGTTTCGTGACACTGTTGTCCTAACGAGTGTTGGACAGAACAAGAACATGGATTGGCTCCACGAAAGTACGAGCTAGGCCACATCGGGGTGTATAGTGACCTATACAGTAACCGACAGTTGTGACAATTGTAAGTACACGGACTGTGTCGACTTCTGCCCCGTAGATGCTTTCCATGAGGGGCCTTCCATGCTCTACATTAATCCAGATGTATGCATCGACTGTAATGCCTGCGTCGAAGAATGTCCTGTAGATGCAATTTATAGCGATGATGACATTCCTGAAAAGCTGTCGCACTGGCGGGAAATCAACGCTCGCATGTCCATTAAATTCCCGGTGATTGGTGAAAGCCAACCAGAAAGAGTCTTCACTAGAAGGGACTAACTGGCTGTCTAGAATGTGGCGATATCACTACAGGCTAACGTTAGGCTGGCTCAGCATCATCTATTTGGGCGCCATAACGGCCCCATTCGATGTTTGGGCCGCGGCAGAAGTAAACGTTGAAGCTCGGCACTATAAGTCCGATAGTCATGTCCAAGATGATGATCACTTCGCTCTAACGGGACGTTACCACGCAGCAAAGAAATTCGAGAACGATGTGAGGTTGTCATGGGAGATTTATGGACGTTACGATCCTAAGGACGATAATTCGACTCACCTTGACGCTCGGGAGCTATACTTCCGTGTCCCGGTTACGTCAGAAATTGAGGTAGAAGCAGGATTCAAACCCTTGGCTTGGGGGGTTGTTGCCTCCAAAAGTGTGGTAAATGTTGCTGACCAACTTGATCGCCTGGAAGGACTTACAAGTAGAGAAAAATTGGGCAGACCCATGGTCGGTGCGACGATCAGCCAAGGCAGCGTCCAAGTCAAAGTTCACCGACTATTGTGGAATCGCACACGGGACTTTCCAGGAGCGCGCAAGCGCCTGACTATCCCCGTAGATCGACGTCGAGACGCATTTATCGATAGCTCTGAATGTTCTTCATCCTACGCAGCGCGATTTCAGCAGAGCTTTTCTCGTGCAGACTTGGGCTTGACCTACTACAACGGCGTTAACATCGATCCCAGTATCACGGCCGAGCAGCTCAACGATGAATCGGTGGCTGTGCTCACCTATGGGGCTGTTGAAGTGTGGGGGGTTTACTCATCCTTCGAGATCGGACCTTGGCTAGTCAACGCGGAAGGCGCACATCGTCGAGAATTTTATGGTGTCGAGAAGTCGTTGGTCGCAGGACTTGAGCGCCGTTTCGATGGTTTCCTGCAAGGAAACATACAATTAAACCTAGAATACTTGTACGACAGTCGGAAGAACCACACCTCAACGTTGTTATCGTCCAACCATGCTTATGTGTCAGCATCCTATGTGTTCAACGATTTCTCAAACACTAGAATTTCCCTGACTGGGTACATCGGTCTGGGTGATGCACCTTCTGCGTACGACTTGAGCGTATCGAGGACCTTTTCTGGAATCTGGAACCTCGCTATGTCCTTGCGAAAGTTTGACGACCTTGATTTCGTTGGGTCTTTATTCAGTGGCGCACCTGCTGACTCGCTCAATCAGAACAATGACAACCTAGAGCTGAAGTTGACGAGATTTTTCTAACTTACGACCCAACGAACCCACCGAGGGCACGCGTAGAGATGGCAACGACATCTAACATTTCAATTGACCAATCTGGCCAAATGGACTCTGCATCGAAACTGATATCCTTGGTTAGAAGGTGGGAACTGCGATCGGGAGTGCGAAGCGCTCTCCCCGGCGACAGTACAGAGTATGACCTTCGGCAACCAGATTTTTTGGAAGGTCTGCTGCCCTTCCACGATCACCCGATCTACCAGAATTCTGAGGTTGAAACAAAACAAAGAGTGCTGAGCTGCGGTTGGTTGGCTTTCAATGCCAAAGCCTGCGACATAGAGCGTAATATCGTTAACTTCGCGTGCGTTCAACTGTCGGATTTGATGGGCAGTCAGGGCTTCACACCCGCGCACCGAGATCTTATCACTCAGACTTTGGTAGACGAAGCCTTCCACGTTTACATCATGGACAAGGCGATGGATGTTACGCGCGCTGAGCGGGGGTTGCACGACCTAAGTCTGCCTGCCTCTGGCATGCTAAGTTTTCTGCGTGCACATCAACGTCATCACAGTCTGGACTGGCAGAAGAATATGGCGGTAATTTGTGCGGCCTTTGCTACAGAAATATTCATCGTAGGCCATTTGTCCAGGCTTGCGAAAACTACTGAACCCCTTCAACCGTTGAACCTCGCAACGACAATGGCTCATTTGCAAGACGAAGCAGTACACGAGTCTGTTTTCAGGAATGTGGCGGTTCACTACTATCGATCCCTAGATCTAGCACGGCGTGAGTTTTTCCTATTAACTATGGTAAAAGCTGTAGTTTGGTTTACTGCGGAAGATTGGAATTGTTGGAATTCCGTTTTGTCTCAAATTGGTTTAGAGCCAAATAGGATGTTGGATGAAGTACGTTCGGAATTCGTAACCGAAGTGGAATTTCAGCCGTTGGCAAAATTCCTTGGCTTTCTGGGCGTAGAAGACATCGAAGACAGCATCGCTCGTGCATGTTCTGAATTCGATTTTCGGATATCCGTGCGCCTCTAATCGCACGTAACACAAGCATGGTCTAAGTTGAGCGGAATGTCCTTGACAAATTGGGGTGTTCGGTTTCCTTCATCAAGGACAATCACCTAGGCGAAGCCCTGCCATTGCGGCGTTTTCCATTTGCTCGAGAACGATTGGAGTTTCAAGTGCTGCTTGACGGGTTCCCTAGTAGTTCCACCTGCCAGCGAGTGCGATAGAGACCGGCCCTGGGAGTTGGCAGGATCGCGAACTGATGGCCCAAGATGTTGGGTGTCTTTTCGGTTTGCGTGCCTCGACGTTTCGAGCGCATCGGGTGTTTTGAATAGTCGTCTTCGAAAGAACGCCCGTCAGAATGATTGTTTGACGCAACGTTGATCGGCGGGATCTAGTGCGTACAGAGGAGGTACGGCGTAGGCCCATACATGCGGGCTAGGATGCGCTGGAGCGGTTCATAAGTGCCAGGATGTGAGGAAGAACGAGAACATCGAAGAGAAGTGCAATCAAAACTACAATTCCGGCCACAGCACCCATGGTGTAGATCACACTAAAGCTCCCGAACAACAGCGCCAAAAACCCAAGACCCAGTGTCATGGTAGTAGTCGCTAGCGCGGGTGCGGTTGCAAAAATGGCGCACCGCCAAGCTGCTGCATGGTCAGTCTTGCTGATCTTGTCCTTGTAGACATGGAGAAGGTGAACTGTGTCGTCAACGACGATTCCCAAGGTGATCGCGAACACCGTTGCGAACGCCAAATTCACCTCGCCTACCACATAACCCCACAACCCAAATGCGATGACGGAAGGAAAAAAGTTGGTCAGAATTGAAAAAGAACCCATGGAAACTGATCGGAGACCAATGGCAATGGTCAGAGCAATGACTAGTACAGATACCACGTTGCCCGTGATCATTGATCTCAGGTTAAGCATGCCAATGTGTGCAGCCATGATCGAAAATCCTGTGCCTACTCTTGGCTCGACATGAGTAGACAAATTATCCTGAATCCATTGGCTCGCGGAGTCGTTCAACCGAATGACTTCTGCTCTACGCAGGCCGGATGTGGGGGCAACCACACGAATGTGGGATCGCTGTGAAGTGATGAGTTGGTCTGGATTCATTCCATATGGAAGAGACATCTCATAAAGGAGCAACAGGTGGGACACACTATCGCGACTACTCGGTAACCCCAATTGGAGATCGTTCTGCAAAACCTGATTCAGATTCAGCAGGGTATCGACAATTGAGTAGCTTGTTACGACGCCGGATTGTGACTGAAGCCACTTTTGAAATTCAACAACGCCTTCGAGGTAGGCAGGATCTAGCGCTTCTTTACCGCTCAGTATGGGCATGGTGAACGAAATAGACTCGGTCGCCAGTCCATGGTCTGTCATTAGGTCGTAGGCGTCTCGGTACTCGACTCCTTTGTCAAGATAAGAGGCGGAAGAATCGTTAGTCTTCAGTAGAGGTATACCCATAGCGAGCGCAGCCGTTACAATACCTGTGGTCCAGAGTAGTTTAGTGTTTGGCCGGGCACCGGTTTCTGCAAGGCGCTTCAGCCATCGATTGAGGACAAGCCGGGTATCGCCATTCGGCAATGTGTCATTGGGGCCTAGGAAAACGAAGCCAAAGGCCATGCTCACTGCTAAAGCGCAGAAGATCCCAAGGGCGATGAAGTTGCCAAAGTCGTGAAAGGGTGGAGATTCACTAAAGTTAAGCGACAAGAATCCTACCATCGTCGTAAAGCTGGTGACGAAGAGGGGCTTTAGTAGACGGCCAATTGTGGCAACCGCACGACCATGCTGTGACTGCAGGTGGACCACTGCCATATGTATGCAGTCCACAACTGCGAGCACAACCACTATTAGAGGCGCTTGGACACTGACAGCGTTTATGGGGATTCCGAGTATTGCGGCAGATTCCAAGCTCAACAAGACTGACACCAGAATTACTAGGAGCAGGTAGACGTTGAACTTCACCACCGTAGTAGCTCTGGCTCGAAATAGGACTGCCAATGCAGTAAAGCAAACCAATACAACGAGAACCATGGCTGGGAATAAGCGTGCTGCGTCAGCACCGGATACGGTACTGAAATTGTGATTCAAGGTAGCGGAGCCGCTTATGAAATACTCGTTTTCCGGAAAGGCTTTGCGTACTTTTTCTATTAGTTTCGCACCCGCAACAAAGACCTCGGAGTCTCTTCCGGCTGTGGTGGTGAGAGAAACATCTACTATGCCCACCCGACCATCGGCAGATACCAGAGTACCGAGCAGGCTAGGTTCGGAGTTGGCGACTTTGCGGATGCGTTCTAGCTCAGAGCCGGTCAACGCTCGTGCTTCGTTGACCAGGTCCGATACTATCACATCGTCATTGTGAGATTCGATGTGTTGGAAGTTGGTGACTGAGTCGACTCTAGTTGCAAAGGGGAGTTTCCAAGCGTCTTCAGTCAATGCTAGTAGCGCACCCAACCCGCTCTCGCCGAAGACGGTTGTATCGGCACGAACACCGAGCAACAAGTTGTCGGAATTACCGAACAGTTCTTCAGTTTCGTTCTGCTGTAGAAGTTGCTGATTTGTTTCCGAAAAGTAGATGCGATAGTCCGCCTCTGACCGTAACAACCCCAGTGTAGGCAGTCCGACTAGAGATACAAAGATGATTGCGGCGAAATAGGTGAGCCTAAATCTGTAAAGATGCTCCAAGAGTGTCGTCACAAAACTAGTTCCGATTTACTTTCTGCGCGGGAGAAGTGCTCCATGCAGTATTCAAGTGCCAGTTTCGAATTTGCTATGGGTATGTGGCCACCACGGTCGAGCACAACTAGTCTGCTATCAGGGAGTAACCCGCTAACAAGTTCAGCAGCCTGCGGACTTACTACGTCATCGTCCCTGGCTGCGATGCTTAGCGATGGAATGTAAATGGAGCCGGCGAGGTCCCGCACTTTAACTTCAGCGAGTTTGTTCACAAGGTTGGCGTAGCGATACAGAACTTGGCCTGAGCAGTATGGGTATTGCACTAAAGCCATTTCTTCATCATCATCCAAGGTGCTCTTGCTGGAGCGCAAGTATATTTTGTGCATTGAACGGGCAACGGCTAGGTCCTCGGCTATACGACGCCGAAACTTGCCGAAGCCAGCTTCAAAGTCTCCTTGCAGTTCCCTACCTAAAAATCCAAAACCGGGATTAGCTAAGGCCATCGATGCGAATCTGGAGGGGAAGCAAACAGCAGCGTTGATTGCAGCCAGGGAGCCAATACACCCAGTTAGTAGATGAGCTGGCTTCTCCACATTGTAGAAGTCCAAGACATCCAACATATCTCGGATTTGTGTTTCGGCTGAGAAGTCCAAAGGATCGGTATCGCCATCCGAGAACAGGTATCGACTCTCCCAGGTGATTACATAGTGACGTTCCTGCAATCGGACAATCACATCCCGCAACAATTCCACCGGCATACCAACCGCATTTGAAGAAAGTACTGGTGAATTCGATGGATCTCCGAATGCATATGCTTGCAGCGGCGTCCCGTCCTGGGCCGATACAGTGGATCGAGAATTGACAAGAAACATAGTCGATTCGACCTTAAGGGCCTTGAGAGAGGCAGCTAACAGCTGTTCGTCAACGACCTTGCTCAGGGAGCCATATGTAATCATTGGCGGATGTGCTTCGGAAAAAAAACGTAGCAGTTTAAGTCCGTGCTTTTCGGGTGCGTTTACCCAGCGTTCTGGTTCCGAATCTATGTAGTTGAAGTAGGAACTTGGTGCTACGCTCTTCGTGCCGCGAAGGTGTTTGGAACTGGGGCTCCGAAGAGCTGTGTCGAGGTAGTCATGCAGGTCGGCTGCCATGAGTGGCGGTAGTGCCCTTATCATTTCATCACGACTAATGATGTTTCGAAGAAGTGGCAGACAATTGCGTATGCGCTTGAGGAGACGCGGCGTGCTAATGAAGCATCCTGAGGGCCCAACCAGTAGGGTGTCTGATGAAGGTTGGATGACGCGTGTTGCTGGGAAGCGACTTGAAATGTCCTGGCCCACAGCGCGATCTATTGTCTGGAGGAATACCAATCGCGATTCTCGATCGCAGCTTTTGGTATTGTCCAGGTTATCTATCGCAATGTCAGAGCGGAGGTCGCTGCACACTATGGCTGTGGACATGCTCGGGTCGAAATCCGCAAGAGTCTTCAAGAACTGGCCGTCACCCAAACTCACGAGCCCGTTCTGAAATTGAGAATACAACGGATAGCGCATATGTCGACCTATTTG
Source organism: uncultured Pseudomonadales bacterium (assembly GCA_964598305.1). Lineage (GTDB taxonomy): Bacteria > Pseudomonadota > Gammaproteobacteria > Pseudomonadales > Azotimanducaceae > Azophilus. The sequence goes on from CAZRBP010000003.1 coordinate 43,044, forward strand.
TCTGTTAGTCGAGTTCGTTCACTCAGGAGACTCGCGATAATGGTGTCAAAGGCTGGTTGATCGGAACCTATATGGGGATAGTGATCAGACACTAGGTTCGTTACGGTACAATCTGCCACCCGTCCGCACCGAAGCAAGACATCCTCATGTACCTCAGTCATGCCGCGGTCACAGAGATACAAAGTGACCTTACACTTGATTGCTTCAAGCAACTCGGTCACTTGATCTTCGCTCAATCCCAGCGGCGAGATGCGAGTAAGGTAGGCTGCTAGGGTGATGGTAGATCGCCCATCCCTTTCACAGAACTGTTGTCGGTGTGCTATGGGCTCAAACTTCTCGGGCGCTCCCTTAGATGCTATCGAACGTACACGACCATAGTGCTTGAGATTTTTGTAGCTGTGCGAAACCTCCTTGGGCATAGAGCGGCATTGCGTGAGGACTTCTAAGGCCGATACATTATGTGCCAGTATGGGTCCCAATGCTTCGATTACGTGTATGGCCACGCACCTATCTGGGTCCAGAGCTGCCATTACTGAAGCGATGGCGCCGCCCAGACTGTGGCCGAGAACCAAATACTGTTCAATCTCTAGCTGATCGAACTGATCGAGAAGATCTAGTGCATCGTCAAAGAGATTGTAGAACTGCGTTGATGGTCTGCTCTTCGTGCTACCGTGTCCCGCCAGTTCAGGAATGACAATGTGATAGTGGTCTTGCAGAGCTGCGACCACGTCGGTAAACGACCCGCTGTTGTCTAACCAGCCATGCAGACACACTAAGGTGGGCTGGGGTTTATCTCCATATGTCACTATGTGTGGGCCGCACACTATTGCACCAGTCCGACTTCAATGGATGCGTTGGTACTCATAGCGGCCAGAATGAGATCAACTAGCTCGCCCAACGAATGGCCCGCGAAGTCCTCGGTCTCGACATGATCCGCTAAAGTTACGTCAAAGGTATTTTCGACTTCGGCAAACAACGTCATAATCTCAAGGGAATCGAGGTTCAAGTCATCGATGAGTCGAGTGTTGGAGGACAATTCCTTGCCTAAGGCCTTGTTCATGAAGGTGCCTGAAATCAACTGCTCTATGCTGCTGTATATATCACTTCCACTGTTCATTTGTGATTCTCCTAGAGGACTTATATGAGACTCGACAGCTTCTTTCTCTGTACCTTGCCCACAGGGTTTTTTGGTAGCTTTTGGGTATACGCAATTTTTGTTGGTACCTTGAAGTTAATCAGGCGCCCGCTGCAGTGTTTCAAGATTTCTGCTGTGACATCTGATCCTGATGCGGCCCTACTTTGTCCGTCGGCGAGTACAATAATCGCCGCGACTTTCTCGCCGGTCAAGGCATCGTCAATTGATGTAACTCCAACTTCCGCAACGCAAGGCAATTCCATGATGACATCTTCGATTTCCTCCGGCATGACTTTATTGCCAGATACGTTGATGAATTGGGACAGACGCCCTCCAACCATCAAGTACAGCTGATCGTCAACTTTGACTAAATCCCCCGTTTGCTGCCACCCGTCCTCGCAAACCTGACCAGCATCAGGCGTAAAATAGCGCTCGGCCATCCCATCTGTCCGAACCCAAAGTTCATGATATTCGCTCCCATTGATTTCGTAATTGCCCTCGAGTCTCATTTCCATGCCGTTGATCAACTTGCCAATGCTCAAGGAAGGCGCGCAGTCGGTTCCAGGGTTATACGAGATGATTCCGGCCTCCGAAGTGCCGTAGCAATTGTTAGGCATCACACCAAAGCGCTCAGAAAAGCCGTCCAGAGTTTCTTGATTGACAGGAGCAGACCCAATCATGGCTATTTTGAGGCAGCTTAAATCGACTTCAAAAGAACGCGGGGTGCTGGAAAGCAGTCTGTAGAAGTAGGGTAAACCAAAGAAACATGTAATTCTAAATTCATTCAGATAGGTAAGCACCTTTCTTGGACTCAACTTCTTCAGGTCCTCAAGGTGCAAGGTGCCGCCGGTAGCGAGCGCTGGAAATGCAATGCAGTAGTTTCCGTAACCGTGACTTAGCGGCAAAATGCAGTAGTGACTATCATCACTGGTTATGTTGGAAGTGGACGTCCAGTTAAAGATCCGCCTGACTAGACTCAATTGTGTCTGTACAACTCCTTTCGGTCTACCAGTGCTGCCAGACGTGTACTGAATTAGAAATTCCGCATCATCAAAATGGGGCGCGTCGAATCGGACGGGCCGTTTACTGTAAAGTAGTTCTTTAGTTGAACGTTGTCCGGACTCGTCGCCAACAATATGCGCAGAGTGCTTTGCTAGGCCCAGGCAATCTAGGACTTTGTCCCTATAGGCATGATCCGATACTACAAATTCAGGGCGACAGTCTTCAAAAATCTGTGCGATTTCAAAGTTTGTTAGCATCGGATCCACAGTACATATGGCAGCGCCGTTTAGAGCTACGGCATAGTGCAACGCAAGTTGTTCGATGTTGTTGTCCATACAACTTGCTAAGACCATTTCCTGTTGCAAACCTAAATCACGGAGCTTTTGAGCGCCACACTGTGCGCTTTGCAGGAGATCAGCGTAGCTAATCTGTTGGCTGCCCGAGACAACTGCTATTTTCTCCCCGTTCAATTCCGCGTGTTCCTTAAGGTGATCGATAAACAAAGTCGTCCCTCCGACGTCCGGCTGCACTCGATACGCGCTGCACGTGTTCTGGTTCTATTTCTGAAAACTGGTGTACGCCTAAACTTGAAGCCAAGGCCACAAGACCATTGATAGTCCGTTTGTGAAAGTTATGAATCCGCTTGGCATGATGTTCCCATGCTATAGCGGATGAAAGAAGTGTATTCTGGGTTGCGATACCGGTGGGACACGTGTTGTTGCCGCATTCGAGAGCCTGGACACATCCCAACGCAATCATATATGGGCGTGCTCCCGCTGTGGAATCAGCGCCAAGGGATAGTGCTCCAACGATGTCCGCGGAGGTGGCTATCTTCCCTGAAGCGATGATACGAATTTGATCCCTTAGCCCGACTTCTCGAAGCGCGGTGTCGACTGTCGGTACCGCTGTTTCGAGGGGCAAACCTACCCACTCAAGATATTCGAACTGGACTGAACCGGAACCGCCCCGTGCGCAGTCGACTTGGATGTAGTCCGGATGAATTCCACACCGGACCATTGCGCTGCAAAGATCCTTGATGTCATTCGTTTGTCCGACACACAGTTTGAGTCCAATTGGCTTGCCGTCAGACAATTCGCGCAGTTGCTGGACAAATCGGAGAAGGTCTTCGTGGCTGGCGATGTGAGCAAAGTTTGCAGCACAGCGGGAATCCTGGTAAGCGGGAATACCGCAGAGCGAGGCAACTTCCTCCGTTACCTTTTCTGCAGGTAGCAAGGATCCGCTAGCTGGCTTCGCGCCTTGAGACAGTTTGAGCTCTATCATCTTCACTACATGCTCGGTCGCTTTTGCGCGGAACGTTTTCGGATCGAACTCACCTGTTTGGGTGCGGCATCCGAAGAACCCGGTGCCAATCTGCCACACCAAATCGCCACCTCCCTCCAAAAATGTCGGATGGAGGCCTGCTTCTCCGGTACAGATATAGCAGTTTGCGTCCCGCGCACCGCGACTGAATGCCCGCAAAGCAGGGTTGGAAATTGCGCCGAAACTGAGTGCTGAAATATTGTAGAGCGATGCGCTGTAGGGAACTTGGCAAAGATCCGAGCCAATCAAGATACGAGTTGATAGATCGCTAAGATCTGTGGGGTGCCAACTGTGCAGGATCCTGATGTTCTCTTCAGTACCAAGGCTGCCAAAAGATACGAGAGTTTCCTTGTCATTTGCTCGATCGCGTATCACACCTACTGTCACATCGTCGAACGGCCTTTTTCCTCGACTGAAGGACTGCTGCCTGAACAATGCTCGTGGATCGGCCTTGATGCGACCCAAGATGGGGTAGTTTCGCAGCGCAAGGTCATCCAGTTGGTGTCGGTCGTGCAGCCACCACACAATTGTCCCGACGAACGCTAAAGCAGCGACCAAGGGATGGGCGGCGAGCCAGACGATCCCCAAAAAAAGGAAGCTGCTCCCGCAAAGCGCGAGCACATAGAAGCGATCTCTAAACGAATCGAATCTATACGCGATAGTGTGTGCTGGCGTTGCCGGAGAAAAACTTTTCAATGTTGTCCCTAGTTTCACTTGTGAATATTTCTAAGTAGCTAGCAATTAGATTCGTGTAGCTTCCATAGAGACTGGAAACAGGGAAATTGCTCGCAAACATACATCGGTCAAAGCCGAAGGCCGAGACCCCAAATTCGACGTAGGGTGCGATGCTCTCAACAGTCCATCGGTGATCGAACATATCTAGACCAGAAACTTTGGTTTTCAGATTCCGGTTCTCAGCGAGCCGCTCCAAGTTGTCTTGCCACTTGCTAATGCCATCACTTGACTTGTCATATGGCAGACCTAGGTGATTTAGGACAAAGGGCACGTTTGGAAATCTCTGCATGAGCGAAATGGCGTCGTCAGCTTGGTCGTTAGCATAGATTTGCAGTTCAAAGGACAGATTGTGTTTTTCGAGAAGCTCAAAACCCTTCAACCAAGCCTTGTTCCTCATGTAATCGGGGCGGTCACAGAAACGGTATCGTTCCTCTTCATGCCAATTTAGATCCATGCGAATGCCTCGCAGATTCAAATGTGCCATGTGATCCTCAATAACTCGTTCAACATCTGGTTGCGAAAAGTCTGCAAACCCAATGATGGCGTTTGGGTAACCTGTCTGATCTGCTTGTTCTTGCAGCCAACGTGTCTCGTTGGCATGGTTAGGGGGATCGAACATCGCCTGCAAGTGCACAGTTTTGGCAACTTGGCATTGCCCCACATCTTTCAAGAAGTCGGGGACGAGGTAGTTTTTGACAATGGCATCGTATGGTCCAAACCATACTCCCTCAATGGGATCTGCCAACCACGGATAATGGTTTTTATCTAGATCCCAAAGGTGTGTATGAGCATCAACGATGAATAGTTCATTCAATGGTATGGACATGAATATCTCCTAGTTCTTAGTTGCTTTTACGGAATACAAGAAGGGAACCTTGCCGGGATGGGTGGCGTGTACGTACTTACCCGGCTCGCCTTCGACACTGAAAGGGAAGCAGTCAATGGGTGTGTAAGGATATTCTTTGAAAGACTCTAGGGTCAATCCTGAATCGAGTAGATGGCCTATGACACTGCTGACGGGATGAGACCAAGCATTGGCAGTCATTATGACAGGATCATCTTCCACAGCATAAGAGCCAACCTCGTCGTAGACGATGGGTGATTCGTTGTAGAAATATGAGTAGGTGAGTTCTTCGGCCCGGTCGTAGTCAAACACATACATGAAGGGATGGAACTCGACGACAAAAAACGTACCGCCTGCCTTCAGGTACCGTGCCACCAATCGTGCCCACTCAGAAAGATCAGGTAGCCACTTCAGCACGCCGTAGGACGTGAACACAATATCAAACTGTTCGTCTAGTTGGCTTTCTAGTTCGTAAACACTGGCTAATATGAAGCGGGCTTCCAACTCCATCTCTTGCGCAAGATTTTGTGCAAGATTGATGGCGCTGCCTGAATAGTCGACACCGATAGCGTTCGCACCACGGCGTACCCAGGCTAGGGTGTCTAGACCAAAATGGCATTGAAGGTGAAGCAGCGACTTTCCGGAGACATCTCCCAACTCATCCAGCTCTATTGTGTTGAGAGGACACCATCCCTTGCGGAATTCATCGACACCGTAGAATTCGGAATTGAAGTGCTTGTTGGCGCGATAGTCCCAAAGTTCTCTATTGGTCTCAATTTGCGTGTTGAAATTCACAAGATTCTCCGTGTTTGGTCAAACCACCCGTCTTTTCTCAATTTGCTTCTGTGGGCTCGAGCTTGTTGACGCATTCGATTCAGAGGATTTTCATTGGACAATCGCAAGGGGCATTGGTCTAAGCGATCTGTTCCGTCCTCTATCATCTGGTACTGAAGCCACTCTCTGTTGGACGGATCGCCATAAGTTCCGAGATCATCGGATGCGGGTAGTCCATCGTATCGTTCGACGCGCTCGCGAATGGTTTTACGAATCAGTTGCCCCTGAGCGCTGATGTCGGCGACCTCATCAAAGTTCTTTCTCGGGTTTATGACTAAGCACAACGATTGGCACAAGCTGCGGCTGCGATGAATGGTGTGTTTGGGACAACTGAAGTTGACGAACAGTTGCTCGCCGTTGAAACAGAACGACCAAAGAAAGTGTTCCGGATCTAGGGGAATGTCATCCGGCCACGGAGATGGATCGTGGTTGTGCAAGAATTGAAGGATGGACCATGCAAGCCCATGATAGTCCGAAAGCGACATGTCCTCTTCGACGGGTTTCACGAAAACTATGAGCGGCATGATCAAGCACTGCCTGATTGTCGATTGACGGACGAGCTTGACGTACTCAATGAGCCCATTCCGTAGTGCAGCTAAATCGTATTGCCGACAATCTGAATCAAGAAACTGGAAGAACTGATCATTGTCCTTAAGGGACTTTTGGGCGAACAAACACGGAAAGTCTTTGTGACTAAGAGACGTACGGAAGTCACCAATAACCTCCCCAGCCCAGTCTGGCACCGACTTGGCGCCAGTGTTGAACTCGCTTGAGTGAATCATTCCCCCTCCCTAGGAAAGAGCAAAGGGGGGCGCGTTAGAAACTAACAGGCCCTTCCTTTCTCGAATGACTACATTTGTAGAATGCCATGAGACTCATCAAGATGAATAGACAACGTCAATTCCTCTCGTAATTTCTGGCTCGGTGAGAAGGTCTTAGAGGGCCTTCGCCGTCCAGCCGCGCCAGTCCCAGACGCCAACCGCACTAGATGTGGCGTGCGAGTTTGGCGCGCACTCTAGCGCTCTCAACATTCGTTTACAAGTCTTGGCGTTACTTCCGAACGTTTAAGAGACTATTTAATCGAGCCAGGTGGCCTCTTCGGTCTCGGCAAAACAGTTATTCGTGGTTTGTCAGTCGAGGGTGGGAAGTACCTTGATTGGATGGTAGAGGCGATGATTGTAGGAGAGGAAGTGGTTATCCTATGCTGCCCAAAAGACAGCCTGGACTCATTAAGCAGTGGCCGTCGCCGGTCAGTGACATATGAGTTGATACGTGTCCCAAGTGGCGTGTAACTAGTTCGCCGAGCCGCTTGGCCCTGTGGCCGCATCTAGCGCTGGTTGTGATCGTCTAAGCGGCGGCGGCGCTCGCAAGTATCCTCCGGAATTGTGTCGGTCGCCTTAGAGATTAGGTTGATTTTGATCTTTAGAGACTTGATCCGACTGGTTTGGGATACTTGCTCTTTGTGATGAGATAACTAGGCTAACCGAACCGTCGCCCGGTCCGTCCAGGCGATCGGATGACTCCTAAAACACAGTTCGTTCCAAACTACTAGTCTCGTGTCTTTCCAGCCTTGGCGGGCGAGATAGGAAACAAAGCGTACAACGAGCTGGGGCAGGAACCCCTGCTACGAAAGGGAATGGTCGAGCGCTTTCAACGAGGGCGTTCGATCCCGCGCATTAGATCGAGGAGCGCTAAGCAGCGCTCGAGATTTGAGCACGGAGCGCTTGTTCTCTGGCGATGACTGGCCCCACGGCGTTGAGCACTGCGACTAGGGAGGACTCAACGATATCGTTGTTAGTTGCTACTCCAGCAAGCCGTTCACCTTGACATCTAACTTCGACGTAAGTGACGGCTTCAGACTCGACAGTCTGTCCTAATGAGTGTTCTTCATATTCGATGACTTGAATCTGTATGCCAAACTCGGACTCGAGGGCGGTAACAAAAGCGTCAAGTGTGCCCTCCCCAGAACCGTTGACATGGTGCAGTTCGCCAAAGACGTACAGCTCGGCTTGTACCAAATGTTTTTCATCTTTTTCGTAGCGAATCTTCTTCAAAAGTAAATCTACCTTGGGCTTAAGGTAGGTCGTTTGGAACAGTTCCCAGATCTTCTCCGGCTTGACCTCACCCCCGTTGAATTCAGTGTGGTTTTGCACCACGCGACTGAAGTCAATCTGCAACCATCGAGGTAACTGAAATCCATAGTTGTTAGCCATTATGTAGGCGACACCACCTTTACCGGATTGGCTATTGACGCGAATGACGTCCTGGTAAGCACGCCCCAAATCTCGCGGATCAATTGGCAGGTAGGCAATTTCCCACAAAGTGTCGGGTTCGTAGAGATCTAAGCACTTTTTAATGGCATCCTGATGACTGCCAGAAAACGCGGTAAACACCAGATCGCCGGCATAGGGCTGTCGCGGATGGACATCGATCTTGGTACAAGTCTCGACGACCTTAATGATCTTATCCATGTCGCTCAAGTCGAGCTCTGGGTCGATACCTTGGCTATATAGGTTCATCGCCATAACCACGATGTCCATGTTTCCAGTTCGCTCTCCGTTGCCAAGTAGCGTTCCTTCCACTCTCTGAGCGCCAGCCATCACCGCTAGTTCAGCCGCAGCCACAGCACATCCTCGGTCATTATGTGTGTGTACACTAACAATCACTTTGTCCCGATACTTAATGCTCCGACAAAACGACTCGACTTGGTCAGCATAGACGTTCGGGGCTGCCATCTCGACTGTTGCAGGTAGGTTGATAATTACCGGTCGGTCGACATGAGGTTGCCAGATTTCGTTAACTGCGTCGCAAACTTCAACGGCAAAGTCGATTTCTGTACCTGTAAAACTCTCTGGCGAATATTGTAGAGTCCAATTAGTCTCTGGTGCGGCTTGTGCGCGGGCTAAGACATGTCGCGCACCATCCTCGGCTATTTTTAGAATGCCTGCGCTGTCCGTCTTGAAAACCTTTTCCCGCTGCACAATTGATGTGGAGTTGTATAGATGCAAGATTGCCTGAGGCGCACCTTTTAGTGCTTCGAAGGTGCGGTCGATGAGTTCTTCCCTAGCCTGAGTGAGTACTTGTATGGTCACGTCGTCTGGAATTTTGTTGCACTCAATCAGGCCTCTAACGAAATCAAACTCCGGCTGGGCTGCGGATGGAAATCCTACTTCGATTTCCTTGAACCCGACCTCCACGAGCAGTTCGAACATCTTCGTTTTTTCAGCGACATTCATAGGCTCGATCAGTGCCTGATTGCCATCGCGCAAGTCCACGCTGCACCAGCTTGGGGCGTGCGCAATGGATTGATTAGGCCATGTACGGTCAGTTAAGCCTATAGGGGCGAAAGCCGGGTACTTACGATGGTCAAACACGATGGTCTCGCTGTCTGCGGGGAATGAATAAGTAACTTAGCACAAAAAACTCGTCAGAAGTCTGCAAAGTCATTGTAAAAGTGCATAGGGAATGGTGATAATGACTAATATCTTGGGAAACATTAGTGAATTGTGTCCATGAGCTACGATAAGTTTGATTTGAAGATATTAGCGGCAGTTCAAGAAGACGGTCGTCTCTCTAACTTGGAACTAGCGGCTCAAGTGGGGCTTTCGGCCACGCCATGTGCACGGCGTTTGAAGAGACTACGGGATGAAGGTGTGATCAGATCCAGTGTGACACTCCTAGATCCTGAAAAACTCAATCTGCGCCTGAAGGCCATTATCATGGTTCGCATGGACAGACACACCAGTGAGCGCTTCGAGGCGTTCGAAGCTGAAGTTAGAACTTATCCTGAAGTTGTGGAGTGTATGCTGGTTGCAGGTCAGGCGGCAGATTACATGGTTAAAGCAATTGTTCCTGACATGACCTACTACAAGGATTTTCTGTTGAACCGCATAACCAAGCTAAATGGGGTTTCAGGGGTCCATTCGAGCTTTGTGCTAAATGAAGTGGTGCAACAAACAAGGCTGCCGCTGGATCATTTTTTGAACCACTAGCTCCTGTCTAGGGCGTGTTAACACTATCGCAGGGCCTCGACGATGAGGGCGAAGACGATGAAGCCGAGGAACATGACGTCGAGCTTCTCGAAGCGCGAGAAGATGCGCCGGAAGCCCTTGAGCCGCCGGAACAGGCGCTCCACCTCGTTGCGCCGCTTGTAGAGTTCCTTGTTGTACTCCCAGGGGTCGGTGCGGTTGGCCTTCGGCGGCACCACGGGCTCGAAGCCGAGGTCGAGGGCCAGCTGGCGGGTGGCGTTGTCCTCGTACGCCTTGTCCATGACGAGCGCCGTGGCGTCGGCGGGCGGGTCCAGCCGCCTCATGAGCTCGCGGCCCTCCGGGGCGTCGTGGGCGTTGCCGGGGGAGAGGGTGAAGGCGACCGCCGTTCGGGCATCCGCGGCAACCATATGAATCTTGGTGTTCCATCCGCCGCGGGACTTGCCGATGGCCTGCGGGCCGTTTTTTTTCGGGCCCCCGTGCCGTCCGGGTGCACCTTGACGCTGGTGCTGTCCAGGCCGAGCGCCTCGACCTTGATGCGCACCACCTGGTCGCGCTGCAGCTGCTCGAACACCCGGTCGAGCACCCCGTTCCTCGACCAGCGGCTCATGCGGGTGTAGACGGTGTGCCAGTTGCCGAACCGCGCCGGCAGGCCGCGCCACTTGCAGCCGTGCTCGGCCACGTGGAGGATCGCGTTGAGCACCGTCAGGTTGGACAGCTTGACGTTCCCGCGCTGCCTGGGCAGCAATGGGGCGATGCGCTCGAACTGGGTCTCGGTGATTTCCATGTGCCTGATTAACCTCCGCTTTTCCGGCAAAAGACAACATGCGGAGGATACCATGAAACCACTATTTAGTGTTAACACGCCCTAAACAACAGCTTTCTTTTCTAGCGAAACCCCAGACATGATGTTTTGGCCTGCTGCTACTTGAGACACGTTGACTACTTTAGGGATTGTCATGAGATGACTACTCCAAGGCAGAGCCACATTGAGGAGTGTAGGCGGGGCAGAACTAGAGGAACTCTGAGGACGGGAGTGGGGTGCGTACGTTGGGCTTGAAGGGTACCAAGGGGGCAGTTGTGATGGTGACCGTGGCCGGACGGGCCAAGATTTACCTCCTAGGCGAGCACGAGCTGGAGTGAGTGCCGCGGAACGGAGAGTTGAAGAAGGTGAGGGTTCTGGACTAGGACTAAGAGGCAATGTGGGACTTAGTGGGAGCGAGACGCGCCAGCAGCCGGGTGAAATCTTGCTGCGCTAGGACTGTTGCTGGCCCGCTGGCCGCTTGAGCCGGGCGCGTGGCTGGACGAGCGCAGCTGATCGGGAGGGAAAGGGAGGTATTGGTCAATTTGCCGCTGGCAAGGTTGGTGTACTCACTGCTGGCCCGGGTTGGCGTTGTTGCGAGATTGCCTGCGAAGGACAGCCCTCTCGTGCTCGCCAAGCTGGCGGAGGTGCCATCGTGAATCGCGCCACACCGATCTCGCTTCGTCTTGTCCGTAAAACAACGGCTCCCGGCAGGGCCAATCCAGACAGTGTGAACAGGCTTTATTTCGAGTCGGGTTTGACCCGCTTCAGCCAATCGTCGTAGGCGGCGGTCAACCGGGCGACGACTTGCGGATGGCGCTTGGCGACATCGATGGTTTCCGTGCGATCGACGCTCATGTCGTAGAGCTGCCAATCGCCCTGTTCCACTGGCGGCGTTGCGGGCGGCTTCGATGGTTCCGACGCCTCAGCTTGCTGCGCCCGCCAGCGTAGAAACAGTTGCAAACTGCTTTCCCCTGCTGCGGCCTGGGAGAGCAGCTTCCATCGGTCAGTGCGCACGGAACGTCCGAGGCCCCACCGTTGGAACACCGGTTGGGTGCGTTCGATGGGGTCGGAGGACTGGAAGTACGCGCGGAGGTCGATGCCCTCCAACCGTGGGCTTTCAGCAAGCAGTCTGGCCGCTCCGCCATCGCCCGCGCCGGTCACGGACAGGAGCGTGGGGAAGAGGTCGATCAGGTGCGCGTTAGCCGAGACCACGCGGCCGGGATTTCGTATGCCATCGGGCCAGTGCAGTATGAGTGGAGCGGCCGCGCCGCCCTCGAAAGCGTAGTTCTTATAGTAGCGAAAGGGCGTATTGGCGACATTGGCCCAATCGCCGCCGAGGGTCGCCCAGCGTCCCACCGAGCCGATCTGATGTTGCTCGCCGATCTCCCCCTCCCCGGTTTCGCTGGGCACGAATTCCGCGGAGGCGCCGTTATCGGAGGTGAACAGGATCAGCGTTTTGTCGAGTTCCCCTGAACGCTCGAGGTAGGCGATGAGTCGCCCCAGGTTCCGGTCGATGTGGTCGATCATGGCGGCATACACGGCCATGCGCCGTGCCTCTTCCCTGCGTTCAATTGGCGTCAACTGGGCCCAGTCCCTGAATGTTGGTGTCGAGCGTGGGTAGAGGCCATCGATCAGGCCGGTTTGAAGCATGCGCCGGTACCGGGCATCCGCGATGGCGGTGTAGCCCGCCTCGTAGCGTTCCAGGTAGCGCTCGATGTCGGCCGGCCAAGCCTGGAGCGGATCGTGGGGCGCTTGGTAGGCGAGGTAGAGGAAGAAGGGCGATGCCTCCCCCGAGTATTCTGTCAGCAAATCGAGGGCCCAGTCCGTGTAGGCGTCGGTGGTGTGGAAGTCCTTGTGCTCCGGCACATAGCCTTGCACGCACTGCCTGTCGAAACACCACCAACGCCCGTCCGGCGCCATGTAGGTCTTGCGCGCCGGTTCGGGTTCGCCGGGCCGCGCGGCGATCCCCGGATTGAAGTGATTTGAGGCGCCGCCGCGCAGCCCCGCATAGCGGTCGAACCCAAGATCCAGGGGATGGTCGCCGCCATGGTGCTTGCCCACCATGAGGGTCCGATAGCCGGCCGCGCCCAACGCTTCGGCGATGGTGACGCTGTTGCGAATGACGCCGATTGGCGACTCATCCATGCCGACCTGTTCGGGATAGCGGCCGGTCAGCAGGGCGGCCCGCGAGGGAAAGCACTTGGCCGTGGTGTGAAACTGCGTGAAGCGCAGCCCGCCTGCGGCCAGCCGATCGATTTGCGGGGTTTCGATCTCACCGCCGAAGGCGCCCACGTCCGACCAGCCCATGTCGTCAACCAGAACCAGGATTACATTGGGCGGACTGTGAGCCTGTGCGTGGCCGAACTGCGCCAAAACGCACAGTGCAATCGCCTGAATCGGTAATGTCAGCCTCATCGGCATGCTTCTACGAATCTCGGGTTGAGCCTTGGGCAGGAGCATCTTGGCGAACCAATCTTGCGAGGGCAAGATGCCCTCGCTCCGAAGGGGAGCACGGATCGAGGGCATCCTGCCCTCGACCCAAGTGCCCTTGCCCCGGTCGGTGGTTACAATCGAACCATGGAGGAGGCCAATTCCACGCGATGAACTGGATTCGACTGCTGTTTGCCGTGGTTGCGCTGGCGATGTCCTGCAATGCGCTTGCCGACGCTGTGGCGCGGCCCAACATCGTGCTCATGGTGGTGGAGGATCTCGGGCCGCGCATTGGCGCCTACGGTGACCCGCTGGCACGCACGCCCAACTTGGACCGGCTTGCCGCGGATGGTGTGCGGTTTACGAACGTGTTCGCGACGTCCGGTGTCTGCGCGCCCAGCCGTGCCGGTCTGATCACCGGAATGCACCAGCAGGCCATCGGCGCCCAACACATGCGCACCGGGTCCTTTGGCCGGGTGCGTGACGGCGCGCTCGGCACCTTCTCGACGCCCGGGCCAGCCTATGAAGCCGTGCCGCCGACGTTCGTCAAGGCGTTTCCCGAGCGGTTGCGCGCGGCAGGCTACTTCACGATGAACAATGTCAAAACGGACTACCAATTCGGGGAACCCTTCACGGTCTGGGACCGTAGCGGCGATGCGGTGTCGCTCGCCGACCGCGATCCCGACCAGCCGTTTTTCTTCATGCTCAGCCACTTTGGGACCCACGAGAGCGGCATGTTTCGCCGGGGCTTCGCAGACGGATTCGAGTTGAGCGAGCGCATCTTCACCCTCAACGATGCACGGCTCGCTGGCCTTAAGGAACGCACGGACCCCGCAGGGGTTACGGTGCCCGCCTATCTGCCCGACACGCCTGAAGTGCGCAAGGACATTGCGCAGCACTACGACAACATCGCGGTCATGGACCACTGGGTCGGCGAGCGCCTAGAGGTACTTCGGGCCGCTGGCCTGCTCGATGACACGGTGGTGATCTGGACGACGGACCATGGCGACGGCCTGCCGCGCGCCAAGCGGTCGATCTACGATTCCGGATTGCGGGTTCCCTTCATCGTTCGCCTGCCGAATCGTGAACGGGCCGGCACGGTCGATGCGCGCCTCGTCTCATTTGTGGATCTGGCGCCAACGCTGCTGGCGCTTGCTGGCGCGCCAATTCCTGGGCATCTGCACGGTCAGGATTTTCTTCAGGAGGCTGTGCCACGCAGGCGCTATGTGTACGCAGCACGAGATCGGCTCGACGAGCTGCCGGACCGCAGCCGCGCCGTCCGCGATTCCCGCTTCAAGTACATACGCAACTACCTGCCGGAACGGCCCCTGCTCGGGCCGCTCTACTTCCGGGAAAATCTTGCCACCATGGCCGAACTGCGGCGGCTGCATCGAGAACAGGCGCTAGCCCCCGCCTTGGCGCAGTATCTCGAGCCGTCCCGTCCGTCCGAGGAACTCTACGACCTCGCCGAAGACCCGGACGAGATGCGCAATCGGATCGATGACCCGGCCTACCGGGATGAATTGCGTCGGCTGCGCAGGGAACTCGACCGGTGGCTGAATGAAGTCGGTGACATGAGCGCGCAACCCGAGGTGGACATGGTGACCCGGCTGATGTGGCCGGGCGGCGAACAGCCAGTGACGCCCGCACCGGTCATTTTGGCAGACTGTAGCGGCCCAACGCCAAGCCTCGAGCTGCGCGCAGCGACGCCGGGATCATCGGTGGGCTGGCGCTACGCCGGAGCGCCGTTCTGGTCGCTGTACAGCGGGCCGTTTGGGGTCGTGCCTCGCGGTGCGCGGCTCGAAGCCAAGGCCATTCGCTATGGCTATCGCGAAAGCGAAGTGGTTGAGGCTTCCCTATGCGGGGACGTGGGTGGCGATGGAAACCGGCGCAGGGGCGGATAGATCCCTGGAGGGTTCGGTGGCGCGGACCTGCGATTCGTAGCACGTGGTCCGCAACGAAGGCGGTCGGCGAACGGTGACGGCGGCGGGAAGGCGCATCGTTCAGCCTTCGGGGCGGTGCTGCCGCTCCAGCTCGCGAATGCGGGCTTCGGCGGCCTCAAGGGCGCGGTCCCGTTCCTCAAGGGCCTCATGCTGCTCCTCGGGGGTAAGCAGGTACTTGCCGCGCTTGGGGTCGAAGAAGCGCAGGCGCTCGCCCTCCAGGCGTAGGTCCAGGCCCAGCACCTCCGAGAAGCGGCACAGGCCGCCGTTCCGCTCCTCAAGCGCAAGCTCGCGGTACCTGCCGTCCGCGCCCAGCGCGCGGCCCTTCAGGATCGGGT
>CAZRBP010000004.1:0-56008 GCA_964598305.1 uncultured Pseudomonadales bacterium
ATTCATTCGCTCTTCCGAGAAACCCGGCGGCGTCGACCCATCACGGAGCGACAGCGTCCCCGCGTTCGGATCTCGTTCGACGACTCGGACAGATCCGACCGGGCGTAGGCCGCCTCGACCTTGTTCTGCACCACGTGGGCGCGCTCTACCTCGATGACCTTCCGCGGATGGTCGGTCATTTCCGCTGCCCAGTCCCGGAACAAGGACCGGAAGCCATGGTCAACGGCGGCGGTATCGGCTACAACATCCATCCCTCCATTATATGCGGTCTTGGACCGGATATCACCACACGTCCTGACCCGCTCAGTCCGCGACGACGAATCATAAACGATTACATTGCAGTGTTTTACAGGCTATGCCGCACAGCATCGGACGCTGGCGGAACGCCATTGGTTGTCAAAGGCAGCGAGGCCACGAATCGCCACTTGAAGCTTTGATGGTGCTGAGCTGCGAAATCCCGATCCCCCCGTCGCGGCCAGCAGGATGTTCAAAGCCAGGTCGGCCGGACCTGATCCCCGTAGCCCCACTCGAATCCCGTCGGGCTGTGCCAGACCCACTCGTGAGGCATGCCCTCGATTACAGCCCGGCCGGCTTCACGCCGGCAGACAATATCGCAACTTCTCACCGGACCCTCTCCCTGTGGTCATGATCTCATCAGGAGAGCTCTGAGGTAGCGTTGCGGCACTCTTCGACAGGCAGCGGAGAAAAACCTTGCGCTGTAGCGGTAGAGAACGCTGCCATCGGCTTTGATGACGGGTTCCGTTACAGTCCCGTCCCAGGCGTTGCCGCTGCTCTTGGCCTTGATGCGAATGCGCTGGCCGACGAACTCGGCCGGGGAGGAGCAAGGGATCGCCCAACTCACCTGCGGGAACACCAGCATAACGATCAGCGAGAACACGATGAGGGTTTTCAGGACCCTCAAAACGGTAGTCCTCCTCCCTGTTCGTGGATCTCGACCGTGATCCTGGCGTACATCTGAGCAGCCCACTGATCGGGATTAGAGTTGTCCTGCGGAGGAGGGTTCTCAGCGAACATCTCCTCCATGCGTTCAGAGGTGAAGTCCCTCCAGGCTTGCGCCGCGTCGGTGCGGCCGGCGGCCTCGTGGGTTTCGATCATCACCCTCGACATGTGCCGGTGCATGATGCGGACGAAGTCCCTTGGGTCCCCGGTCTTGACCGCGGACATTTCCTTGAACGCATCCATTCGGGCTTCCGTGAGTTTGCTTTCGAGGTCGAGTTCATCGCGGACCTCTTCGGCGATCTCCTTGGCGCCGTGCATGCGCAAGGTCTCAGCTACGTTGTTCTTGTTGAACTGAACCGCCAGGTAGAGCGGAGTGATCTCGATGTCCTGACCTTCAATCACAGCATCCACGTCCGCCCCGTTTCTCAGCAGAAGCTCCACGATCGCCAAGTGGCCGGTCATGGCGGCAGTGTGTAGCGGAGTTCTGCCGAGACTGTCCCTCGTCTCCACATCCGCTCCATACTTCTCGATCAGTGCCTTGGCTGCGTCATAGCCCTCGGCTAGCGGGTCCTGGGCGGCTATGGTCAAGGCGGTAGCCAAATCTCCGTCATCGTCCTTCCCAAGAGCGTCGATGTCTTCGACGGTGGGCATGATTTTCAAAGCCGCGTCGTAGTTGCGGTTCCTGAGCGCCTTGTGGAGCGAGGAGTCGTTCTCGCCCTCGCCCGGATCGTTCTGAGCCACGATCGATCCGAGGATGATCACCAACAGCAGGGTCATCGATACCAACAGTACCCGTTTCATGAAATGCACTCTTGGTGGCCCGGTCGGGCCGCTCTCAGCATAGCGGCTACCAATCCCGGTGGCGTCGATCAAATCACGCTCGCCTCCGAGCCATTCCTCGATGGCTTTAAGGCTATTGTCGACATTGAAAAAGTTCCCGAAGTACTTTCGCGCCATCCGGTAAAGCAGGGCGGGTGCGGCGCGGTTCTCGCGTAGTGCGGCCACGTTGGACCGGACAGCATCAAGCCTTTGTTGTTCCCGCTGCTTGTGCTTTTCAAGGACGCGTTCCGTGTCCCTATCCCGATACTTTGTAGGGCTGGGCGGCGGAGAAAGTAGTCGATCCAGACTCGTCTTCAGCTTCTCGTTCTTCCTTACGTGCTCTTGCAGGACTTCGAGTGACAGGCCCTCGTCAGCGCTCGGATGCTTGTGCGTCCAGACAGCCAATTCCAGCAGGTGCTCCGCAATCTGGTCGGCACCCTCTCTTCGACGACATCTCCGATGCCGCCGAGCAGTGAGACCTGGACCAGCTTGGCCGCATTCGCCGGACGGTTTCAGCGCGGCTGGGTTCGGGCCGCCGGCTCTATGTACCTTTCCCCGCCAGGGGCGCTCTCGACTGGCAGGCCGGGGCTTTACAAAAGCTGGCCGTCTTGAAAGAGCTGCGCGCTGCGCGGGAGGAGGGCGACGCCGTCCGCTATTCCCTCATGGCAGGGTTCGCTCCAGGACGCGGTGCTGGCGGCACCGGTCATTCCCCCACGAGAGTTCCCAGGACGTTACGAGCAGCAAGGTGAGGCAGGCGCCCACAGCAGCTAGAATGGGACTCCCGGGCCTCTATCCCCGGAATCCATAGGAGGGGAAACATGACGAAGATCGCACGGCTTGGACTGACCCTGATGTTATTCGCGATTGCAGCGGTGGGCCAGGATTCCGGAGAGCCGGAGAAGTACCTGCTCCTGGCGACGAGCCGCACCGGCACGATGGAGAAAGAGTTGAACACGGCCGGAGCGCGCGGCTACCGCGTGGCCGGAGCACAGGGTGGACAGACGTCGTTCGGCGGCAAAGAGACTGTCGTCATCATGCAGTTGGACCCCGAAGGTCGACGGTTCCGCTACATTCTGCTGGCGACAAGACGGACCAGCACGATGCAGAAAGAGTTGAACGCGGTGTCACCGGAATATGATCTGGTCGCCATGACCGTGTTTCAGTCGACATTTGGTGGAAACGAGACCGTTGCGATCCTGGAAGACGAAGTCGGCAGCGACCACCAATAAGGGAATCAGAGCGACCCAAAGCACATGTCCAACGCGGCTGCAGGACCGATTCAGGTGTTGCTCAGGGTTTAACGCGCCCGTCGCGGACGAGGACGTGGTTGTCGGAGCGCTCGACGACCTCGAGGACCCAGCGCCGGAGCCGCGGACCGGATTTGGTCTCGACCTCGATCAGCTGACCGACGAGCTCGCGGGGCAGGGAAGCGGGGTCATCGTGGCGAGCGCCGAGGCCGCCTTGGGACAGATTACAGGCCCACCAGCCGCGGAGCGGAGGAGTCCCGGTGGTGTCGGAGGCTTCTTGAGGGTCTTGGGCTGACCCGGAGCGCTGGGCGGGTTTTTCCCCGTCAAGGGCCGCGTCGGGGAAGTCGCGTTGGAAGGCCTCGAGGACGGCGGCGCGGGCCCAGCCGGAGACGTTGAGGTGGCGTTCGTGTCGTTCACGGACGAGGGCGTTGAAGACGTCCTGGGGGAGTCGCAGGGTAAGGACGGGGTTGCGGGGCATGGCGTAGCAGTATACAATAGCAAGTCAAGCAGCAGGGTATGACCCAGTAGCTGTTGCAAGCGGGGGGGACTACCTAAGTCATAGCCAGCATCAATGTGATACATTGATGCTGGCGAGGGGGCGTCCCCTCCCCCTTCGATCCCCCATCGCGGCTTTGGCAACGCCGAACCGCGCAGGGGCCGGCCCCTCGCACCCCTCCTGCCCATGCCCGCCCGCAACCAACCCAAGCGCCGCGCCGTTCTTCATGTGAGGACCACCGAAAAGGAGGCTGAGAAGTGGCGCCGCAAGGCGCAGAGGGCCGGTCTGACGACATCGGAACTGCTGCGGCGGGCGATGCGGCGGACGCGCGTCTGGACGGTGGAGGCGGCGGACGAGCAGCGGGCGCTGATCCGGGAGGTGGCGAGAATTGGGGCCAACGTGAACCAGATCGCGCGCTGGGTGAACACCTACAAGGGCAACGCGGATACGGCGCGGGTGCTGGTCCAACTGGTCGCCCTGCAACGCGAACTGGCCGAGCTGCGCCGGAGCGGCGGTGCTGATTAAGTTCCTCAGCCACGGCACGGGCAGCGCCGCGGAAGCGGCCGAGTATCTGCTGCGGGAGGGCGACTACCTGGGCACGGAGCGGGAGGAGATCGAGGTGCTGCGGGGCGACCCGCACGAGGTGGCGGCGGTGGCCGACTCGCTGGAGTTCGAGCACCGGTACAAATCCGGGGTGATCGCCTGGGCGGAGGAGGACGAACCGACCAGGGCGCAGATCGAGCGGACGCTGGAGGAGTTCGAGAAGACGGCCTGGGCGGGGATGGAAGCGGACCAGTACGCCTGGTCGGCCGTGCTGCACCGCGAGAAGGGGGGCGGAGCGCACGTGCACGTGCTGGCGGCGAACTGCGAACTGGAGCACGGCCGTGCACACAACATCGCGGCGCCGGGCTGGCAGCGACTCTACGACCCGCTGCGGGACGCCCTGAACCACGAACACGGCTGGGCGCGTCCGGACGATCCGGAGCGCATCCGGCTGGTGCGGCCGCTGGGCCACGAGGCGCTGCGGGAAGCGGCCGAGCGCAGGGCAGGGAAGGAGCCGAAGAAAAGCGACCGGCGCGAGCTGGGCGAGTACCTGATCGAGCGGGCGGCGGCGGGGGAGGTGCGCAACCGCAAGGACGTGGTGGAGGCGCTCGAGAAGTTGGGGCTGGAGGTGACGCGGAAGGGCAAGGACTACGTCTCGGTGCAGGATGAGGCGAGCGGGAAACGGATGCGGCTGAAGGGAGGGATCTATGACGAAGGATTCGACGCCGAAAAGCTTGACCGAGCGGATCGCGGAGAAGAGGGCGGAGGAGGAGGCGATCCTGACGAGCCACCAGGAGGAGCTGCGACAGACAGCGAAGAGAGAATTCGAGAGCACGGCGAGCGAGTACAAAAGCTGTGGGAGCAAGTTGCGAGCATCCGTCGGGGCCGAGGCCGAGCGCACCAGAAGCGCTATCGAAGAAAACCTGAGAGAGCTGCGATCGGGGATCGAGAGAAAACTGTTGTGGAGTCTGGCGAGAGGGTTTCTGTTCGTGATCGGGGTGGCGCTGGGATTGTGGGGCCTGATCAGCTTCCTGGGTCAGGACATCCAGCAGAAGATCGAGACGCGGCGGGAACTCGCGGTGGAGATCGAGCAACAGCGGCAGACCGTCGAGCGGCTGCGCGAGACGACGTGGGGGGTGGTGCTGGTCGAGGACGAGCAGAGCAACAGGTTCGTGGTGCTGCCGGAGGGGACGCTCGAGGATCCGCCCAGGTACTTTGGAGGCGGCGATGTCATCAAGCTTTCGAGCGAGTGAGGGAAGTCTATGACGGAGTTGGAGAAGCGGCTGGAAGAGGCGCTGCGGGCCTTGGTCGAGCAGTACGAAGCGGAACAGAAGCAGCTGGGCGGGCAGGTCGAGAGCTTGCGGAGGTCGGTCGAGGAGTTGCAGAAGCAGCTCGACAGCTGCAGCAACTCCATGGAGGAATTAGGAGAGGATTACAAGGAGCTCGCGGCGGACTACAAGCGGATCGCGGACGCCTTGCGCGAGGCCTAGTGCAGCAGCTTCCCAAGTTGCAGAAGGTTGCCCGGGCACTTGGTGCCGACAGCCAGAATCAATCGACGAGCGGTGGTGGAGGCCGGGGCTGGTCTCCCGAAGACGAGGACGAGGAGCGACGCAATCAAGGCGTCAGCTTCGATCGTTGACCATCGCTTGGGGCGGGGTTTTGAGCGGGTGGTCACCTGCTCTCACGCCGCCTTCTAGCGGCGCGGCGTGGGGCAGGACAGACTACCGGCGTTTCGCCAGCAACCCACTCAGACCGCCTCTTTCGTGCCCAATAAAGGATGTTATCGGGCTGTAGGAAGGTCCACCATCGCGTCGGCTTCCGCCCGTCGAGGACTCGCGTAGCTGTTGCCGGCATCTCTGGCCGAGGTGAGACTACGACGGCAAGGTGGCGAAGCTCCAGCCACGAGTGCCTTGGGCTGCCGCTTGACCGATGGCGAGCCGTTGCGTAGGCTGAATCCATGGCGGACGTTGACCGGATTACGATCGAGCCGGGCAAACGTAGCGGCAAGCCCTGCATCCGTGGACTACGCATGGCGGTTTCCGACATGCTCGACTATTTGGCGTCCGGCATGTCCGAAGGGGATCTGCTTCGGACTTCCCGGACCTGACACGGGAGGACATCCGGGCCTCACGGCGCGCTCGGCTGGCGGCATGCAGGAGGCGGCTGGGGGATACAGCCATTCAGCGCAGTGGCGTCTGGAGACAGTAGAGATGCCTAGCCTCCTAAAGGACATTCGAAACGCTGCTCTTGAAGCGGATGAGCCTATCGCTAACGTGCTCAGAAAGTGCGCTGTCCTCGGCACGCATCTAAAGAACAACGATCTTCGGGATTGGGCACTCCAGGAACTCAACGGATACGACGACGAAGAAGATGTGCCGGAGTACCGCAGAGTATCAACACCACTGATGGGCAACTTCACGGGGTACTTTGGATCCGGCTACACGAACGTCGGAGTCCCGGCAGTGAACCTCCCCGAAAAGCTCCGGGAGCGAGCGCGGAGCGCGGTATTCACACACGGTGTGGCTGGCTTGGAGGCACTTCTCGAAGATGGTGATGGCGGCGGCTCCCTTACGTTTTCGTGGCCCGGAGACTGGCTCGCGTGGATCAACAGCGAGTCGAAATGGAGCGACGGGATGGTGTTGTTCGCGGCGTGGCAGGTCGTCGGTAAGGCCAACGTCGCGGAGATGATCGATGCGATCAGGAATCGGGTGCTGGAGTTCTGCCTGCGCCTAGAGGAGGAGGTACCGGAATTGATGTCGGATGACGACGACTCGGAACTGCCGACTGGCGCTGAGGCTGCGGCAAGCCAAGTGGTCAACCAAGTCATCATCTTCGACACATACGTCGGCAACATTGCGAATGCGAGTACAGAGGTGAGGCAGGTAGCGCCGGTCGTCAAGCCCAATGACATCGAGGGGCTCGCTGTTGCGCTGAACGAGATTGGAGTGCCGCCAGAAGAGGTCGAGAGGCTCAAGGCCGTGATCGAGAGAGAAACCGAAGGGTCTGGGAAGACGGCCCGGCCTTGCGCGGACTGGCTCAAGCGGGCGAAGCAGGCAGTAGCCTCTGGAACATGGTCACTGGCGAAAGGCGCGACGATTGCCACGATCCGCGGGGCAATCCAATCGTATCTCGGCCTCGGCTAGCCGGTTGCACGTACACGGGCCTCACGGTCGTGACGGCGAATGTGGGTGAGTTCTCCCGCGTACCTGGTTTGGGGTCGATAACTGGCTGTCCGAATAGTATCTTGTCGAGTGAACGACAACTTGGCAGAAATTCGCTTCACGCGGCCGCTGCCCTCATTGGAAAAGCAGCGTTTCTTGGTCAATGCGTTGTTCCACGGACGAAAGAAGGCCGAGAAGTTACGGAAGCAATCCAGCATCAACCGGACCACTGCATGGGCGAACTTTGAAACCGCTATCTATGCCGAGAGACGCTAGCAGTGGTGGGCTAGCCCGGATATCTCACCAGGGGTAGGAAAAGGGCTGCCTGGTGTGGCATAAAACATTTATGTCCAAAACGTTAGCGCCACAAGCCGAAAGCAGCCCTCTGACAACAGAGTGTACTCAATGCAGCTTCACCTTTGCCAAGCATTTTCGGCGCCAGGTGAGCGCCCGCTTCGACGGCGGGGTGATCAGTTCCGACGGCGGCGCGCTGCTGTTGCGCGAGGTCGACCAGCGCATCAACCTGCTGCCGCGCCTGGCGGCCTGCTTCGAGGATGGCCGCGATTCGCGGCGCATCGAACACCGGGTGGGGGAGTTGGTCTCACAGCGGGTCTACGGGCTGGCGCTGGGATACGAAGACCTCAACGATCACGACGAGTTGCGGCGTGATCCGGTGCTGGCGCTGCTGGTGGGCAAGAGCGACTTGGGCGGGCAGCAGCGCCGCCGAGAGCGCGACCGCGGCCAGCCGTTGGCGGGCAAGAGCACGCTGAACCGGCTGGAGGGCACGACCGACGGGGTGGACCGCTATAAGAAGATCCGCTACGACAGCGCAGCGATCGACCGCCTGTTGGTGGACGTGTTTGTGGAAGCGCAGCAGCAGGAGCCGGCCGAGATCCTACTCGATATCGACGCCACCGATACGCCGTTGCATGGGCAACAGGAGGGGCGTTTCTTTCACGGCTACTACCGACACTACTGTTACTTGCCGCTGTACATTTTCAGCGGCGAGCACGTACTGTGCGCGCGGCAGCGAGTGGCGAATCAGGACGTGGCGGAGGGCAGCGTGGCGGAACTGGAGAGGATCGTGGCGCAGATCCGGGGAGCGTGGCCGCAGGTGAGGATCATCGTGCGTGGCGACTCGGGGTTTTGTCGGGACGAGTTGATGGACTGGTGCGAGGAGAACGGGGTGGAGTACGTGTTGGGGCTGGCGCGCAACGAGCGGCTGTGGTCGCTGATCGACGACGCCCTCGAACAAGCGAGCCGGCAGCAGCAGCAGACGGGCCGGCCGGCGCGGGTCTTTACGGAGTTCGAGTACCAGACGCTTGAGAGTTGGAGCCGGGCGCGGCGGGTGGTGGGGAAGGCGGAGCAACTCGTCGGCAAGGAGAATCCGCGCTACGTGGTGACGTCACTGGACGGGGAGCGTTGGCCGCCGCAACGGTTGTACGAACAACTCTACTGCGAGCGCGGGGAGGCGGAGAACCGCATCAAGGAGCAGTTGAGTCTGTTCGCCGATCGCATGAGCAGCGAGACGCTGCGGGCCAATCAGTTGCGGCTGCATCTGTCGTCGCTGGCGTATGTGTTGCTGGTGGGGCTGCGGCGGCTGGGGCTGGTAGGCACGCAGTGGGCGCGGGCGCAGACGGAGACGATCCGGCGGGGGTTGTTGAAGATCGGGGCGCTGGTGAAGGTGAGCGTGCGGCGGGTGCATCTGTCGCTGGCCAGCGGCTATCCCTATGAGGAGGCGTTCGCGGCGGTGTATCGGGCACTGCGTCCGCCGGGACCAGCAACTGTGTGAGAACACCGAGTGAGCCTAAAAACAGCGTTCCCGGGGCGCTCTGCCGGGGGCCGCAGGGCTAAGTGTGTCTGCTGTCGGCAACAACCCCAAAAACGGACGTTGGCGGGCCGCCAGGGGCGGCAGAAAACGCCCCGTACCGGCCCTCGTCCCTCCTCACCGTGGAGGATGCCGAGCTTCAGACCCTATTGCGGCCCCTCTCAACCCTTCGCTATGCCGCTGGTGAGAAAAGGCGGCTAGGCCCTGATACGATCTTGTCGGATAAAGTGTGCTACTTGTCATGCGGTGGCGGATCGCGCCCTAGGGCGGGGGCCGCCGGGCATAGGCGTTAACTTGTTGGGCTTCACCTAGGAGTCTGTCCCACAGAAAATTTTGGCGCCAATCAGTTGTGGTCAGGCTTGATCACTGACACAAGATGTTGGCAAAAAATTGGCGATTTTCGTTCTGTGTGACAGACTCCTAGTCCGGAATCTCAGCGGAATCGACAATTTCCCCTGGCGGCAAAGAGGAGAAAACGGGAGCGGCTTCGGCATTGAGCGACAGGCTGACGATGGGCTCGGTGGAGGTGATTTCGAGCGATCCCGTAAAGCTGTTGAGACCGAACAGGCCCGCCATGTTTTGCGCGCCATGCTCTCCGGGCATCAGGGTCCGGTCGACGCTGTCCAGCGTCCGCCCCGACGCATCCCTGGCCGTAAAGGTGACCACGGCCGCCGCGGTGTCGGAGGGGTTGGCATAGGCGACTGCGGTCCCCGGCTGGCCGGCCGCCTGTTCGGCAAAGGTCACGAAGCGGGTGGCCGCTACGGACGCCGCATTGACTCCCGCTTCTCCCGTGGGCGCCCCTGCGCTGTCGTACTGACGGAACAGCAGGCTGGCCTTCACCGGCCCCGTGCAGGCGGCCCGCGCCCAGCCGGCCGCAGCCGGAGCGCTCAGCCCCAGGTCGGTCTCCTCGTGAACCGACCCTCCGGGCGGCAGCGCGTCGGTCCGGCTGTCCACCCTTCCCCGTCCCGGAAACGAAACCGTCAGCGGAGTCCCCTGGCTGGAAAGGAAATCGGTCCGGCAGCTCACCTCCTCGGAGGAGTAGTTGATGTAGGTGATCGTGGTCTGCCAACTGGCCCCCACCGCAAGATGGGGGAAGTAATACGTCGTCGCTCCCTGCGCAGAAGGATCCAGCTCTCCCGGAGGCAGGGAGGAGAAGATGGGTGCGGCTTCGGCATTGATCGACAGGGTGACAATGGGCTCGATGGAGGTGATTTCGAGCGATCCCGTAAAGCTGTTGAGACCGAACAGGCCCGCCATGTTTTGCGCGCCATGCTCTCCGGGCATCAGGGTCCGGTCGACGCTATCCAGCGTCCGCCCCGTCTCGTCCTTGGCCGTAAAGGTGACCATGGCCGCCGTGCCGGAAGGGTTGGCATAGGCGACGCCGGTCCCCGCCAGGCCCGCCGCCTGTTCGGCAAAGGTCACGAAACGGGCGGCTGGAACGGCCGCCGCATTGACTCCCGCTTCCGCCACGGCCAGGCCTGCGCTGTCGTGCTGACGGAACAGCAGGCTGGCTTTCAGCGGCCCCGTGCAGGCGGCCCGCGCCCAGCCGCCCGCAGCCGGAGCGCTCAGCCCCACGTCGGTCTCCTCGTGAACCGACCCTCCGGGCGGCAGCACGTCGCTCCGCCGGACGACCGGTCCCAGTGACGGAAACGAGACCGGCAGCGGAGCCCCCTGATCGGAAAGGAAATCGGTCCGGCAGCTCACCTCATCGGACGAGTAGTTGATGTAGGTGATCGTGGTTTGCCAACCCGCTCCCACGGCTAGATGGGGGAAGTAATAGATCCGGTCTCCCGCCGGCGGGGCAACGGCGGCGTCGAACTCGGCCGTGAGCGTGACCTCGGCGACGGCGCCTGTCGTGCGGAGCATCAACGAGACGTAATAGGTCCCGGCTCGAAGCGGCGGGGCGGATTGCGGGGTGACGACGATCCGCTCGTTGCCGGTGGGTCCCGTGGAGGAATAGTCCGAGACGACGCTTCCACCCTGAATGGCGTTGTCCTGACCATAGCGGACATACAGATCCACATCGACATCAGGATCGGCGGATTCCAGCGTGAAGGTCGCGCGGGTGGCTCCCTCGGGAACCTCCACCTGGAAGGAAGAATCCCCGGAGAACAACACCGGGGAGTCAACCGGACCTAGGCGGAAGGTGGCGGGCTGGCTGGCCGGGAGCGCGCCGCCGGTGAACACCTCGAACCACGCAACCGAATGTCCTGACGGCGCGACAGAGATCGTGTACCGGCGACCGTCCAGCTCGAACGGCTGTCCCGGATAGACCGGACTGACCCGTTCTCCCGTGTAGTCCTCTGTCTGCTCGCATTCGTTCAGGACACCGTTCCGATCGAAATCGATGCAGGTGATGTCCCGAAGATCCCGCACCGGGCCGTCGAAGTTGTCGGGCGGCTCACCAGTGTTGAAGAGACCATCGACATTCGTATCGATCGTGGCGACCAAGACAGGCTCTCCGACCGGCGGGCGTACGCGGCCGATCCAGGTGCTTGCGCCCAAGTAGAACGCGCCGTCGGTAGGATCGTCCCAGGTTGACAGGATGATCCCGTACGGAAGCACCTCACCGGATGCGTAAGGCACCTCCAGCACGGTGTAGTTGGCACTAGCAGCCGAAAACACATCTGCTCTATTCCCCGCACGAACCAGCGGGGGGCCGTCGTCAGTCAGATCCTGGTTGTGATTGCGATCAATATATATCCAATCGATGTAGTGCTCGAAATATTGATACGGGGGATCGCAAAACTCTGCCAACAGTACCGCTTCACACGCCTCGTCTCTGTCGAGCCGGTCGATCATGATCTCGAACCGAGGCTTGGCGCTGTCTCCGAGCTCGATGAACTGGTACGACTGGCGATTGCCTCGTGGCGGCGGGTAGATCACCGTGGCGGGCTTGGCGGCGTGCACGGACGCCGCCGGGTGTCGGCCACCAACAAAAGGCGAGAAAAGCTCGGGCACGTATTGCACGCCTGATTCAACCAGATGAAATCCCAGTTGATCGTTCCTCGTGCCTTGCAACGGGACGGGATCCACTGTATCCGGTAATCCGTCGTTGTCGTCGTCAGCGTCCAGGATGTTTCCGATGCCATCCGCGTCGTTGTCGCGCCACTCCCGCGGGTCCAGCGGAAACGGGTCGACGGCGTTGTCCACGCCGTCGCCGTCGGCATCGCGGTCGGTATCGAGCCAGTCTCTGGGCTCCAGCGGTAGGGCGTCGATGACATCGGGCGCCCCGTCGTTGTCGTCATCCGGATCGACGGTATTGTCGATGCCGTCTCCGTCGACGTCGTTGGCATTTCCTGATCGTGTCTGGACCGGCCCCGTGGACAACCACTCCCAGACATCCGGCCAGGGAGTCGCCCCTTGGTCGCAGTGCCCGCCGGGTGCATCAAGGTCCCAACGCGTGTCGAGACCTAGAATCTGAGAGTAATACTCCGCCATGTCCACGGCATCCGAATGCAGGAAGTCCTCTGTCGTGGCTTCCACGAATACCCGGACCCGTTCACTGACGTAGGACGCGCCAAACGGCGTCCACTGATAGGTCGGCGTCCATGGGCTGTATTCGCGTGGTACGAAAGACGACGGTCCCCAGAAGCAACCGCAATGCAGGTGGAATCCACCACCGTAGACCCCAGCGTACAGGTGCAGAAAATGGTTGAGAAGACACGTCCCCTGAGAACCGCCCATGAAGATGACCCGATCATGATCGACGGCAAGCTCGGAGTTGAATCCGCTCTGCAACAATTCGTGGATGAGGCGCGCGTCTGGCTTGCTTTCCCAGATCCGCACTCCGTATTTGCCCATGTCGCTGCCGAACAGGGTGGTTGGATGAAAGGCAGATCTTGACCCTGGAGAAGCCACAACGGCGACGGCCAGACCCAATTGAAAGGCTTGTTGGGTGTCGACCCAGTTACTGCGCCGCAGTTCATCTGCCGTGCCCGTGTTGTTCCCGTGGAAATAGACAAGCACACCGCGAGGCTCGTTGTTGTTCCAGTCGCTTCTGGTCCAGAAGCGGTACAAGATAGTGCGCCCCGTTGAATCGGTGAAGGTGCCGTCACGCCAAGTGGGAGTTTGCGCATCGAGCGCGCCGGGAGCGGCTCTGAAAACCGCGATTGACGCCAGCAGCATGACAATGGTTCGCAAGGGTTGGTTCCTTCCGAGCCGCAGGATAGCAGTATAGACAGCAAAGACAATAATGTGGCCTTCCTGGTCTAGGGTCCGGATCCAAGAATGCGGACCCAGGAGGCCGGACCGCTCTCGCTGTAGCCCCACTCGAATCCTGTCGAGTTGTGCCAGACCCACTCATGAGGCACGTCCTCGACCACAGCCCGGACGACTTCCCGCCGGTAGACAATATCGGAACATGCCACGGTGTTTCTGAGGGCGAGAACGGAAGAACACGGCTGAGGTTCAGGGGCAGGGACAAGACCTGCCCTCTCAAGGTGCTTGGAGAAAAGCAGCATGCCCACCGCCAAGATTGTTTACTGGGAAGACGACGGTAACTGGATTGGCTATCTGCAGGAGTTTCCCGACTATTGGACGCAGGGTGAGACCCTCGAGGATCTCATTGCCCACCTCCGCGATCTCTACCAGGACCTCACCAGCGGCGAGTTGCCCGGCATCCGCAGGGTGGGGGATATCGCCATTGCGTGAAACGAACGGCGCTCATCAAGAAGATCAACGAGGGCGGCTGCGTGCTGGTGCCGCACGGAGCCAGGCATGACGGGTACCGCCATCCCGAGACGGGGGTTTCCCAGCCCGTCCCGCGCCATCGCGAGGTCAGCGACCGCCTCGCGAGTTACATCCTGCACAGCTGAGTTGCCGCTAGCAGAGGCCGTTTGGTCTGCGGCCACGAAAAACCTTGTGCGCAGAGGCCGCAGGAGAGGCGATCGCGCCGGCGCTGGACCCCTTTTATGTTGGAGAGGTGCCGAGGAGAAAGGAATGGCCGCCGGTGTCTCGGACCCTCTCTCCGCAATGCCGCAGGTGGCGTAAGCCACCGCTGCGGCAGGTAGCAGATCCCTCTCCCTGCCAGCAGGGAGAGGCCGCCCGAGGGCTTGGCCAGGCCCTCGGGCGGCGAGGCGGCTTCGGAGCATCCTGACGGCGCGGTCGAGGCGGGTGGCGACGAAGACGGCACGATGCGGAACTCATCGGCCATGCCGCCCAACAGTATAGTCCCGGGCGGGCCGCAGGTTATGCCGCCGGCAGGCCGGGATCGGTTCCTGGGGCCGGACCAGATCCGGCCGCTCGAGCCGTCGGATGCTCTCGTCAGATCGGCGGCGGCCCCATACAAGGACGCCGGGAGCAGCGAGGCTAGAATGACAAAGGGCGCACTTGGTGTTATAGAATACGGGCAGTGAGTGGTGGGATCTGGATTGCAGACGTTCAAGACCAAGGCGTTTGCCCGGTTCGCTGTTCGCGAGGGAATCGGCGATGCCGCGTTGTGCGAAGCCGTGGATCGCGCCCGGAGCGGTTTGGTCGATGCCGATTTGGGTGGCGGCGTGGTCAAGCAGTGCATTGCCCGCAAGGGCGGCGGCCGGTCCGGCGGGTTCCGCACGATCGTGCTGTTTCGTCAGAGCGAACTGGCGTTTTTCGTATACGGGTTCGCCAAGAGCGGCCGGGAGAACCTTCGCCGGGACGAGCTGGCGACCTTCCGCCGACTGGCCGACGAGTATCTGTCGCTGGTGACGGC
Source organism: uncultured Pseudomonadales bacterium (assembly GCA_964598305.1). Lineage (GTDB taxonomy): Bacteria > Pseudomonadota > Gammaproteobacteria > Pseudomonadales > Azotimanducaceae > Azophilus. The sequence continues at coordinate 14,744 of CAZRBP010000004.1, forward strand.
GGGCCTCGCGGCGGCGCTGGCTGTTGGGGCGATAATCGAGGTGGAATGCGATGACCAAACAGTACAAGAGTGAAGCGCTGGCGGCCGCTCATGAGGCGGCGCTCGGTTTGGTGGAGGCCGGCCTGATGTCGAAGCGGACCATGCGGGTGTTTGACGAGATGTGCTTGACGCCGGTCAAGGAAATGGCGCCGGAGGACATCCGCGCGCTGCGGCTTCGCGAAAACGCGAGTCAGGCGGTGTTCGCCCGCTACCTCAACGTAACGACCGGGCTGGTGAGCCAATGGGAGCGCGGCGAGAAGCTCCCGCGGGGCGCATCGCTGAAGCTGCTGACGCTGGTGGCGAAGAACGGCCTGGGCGCCGTGGCGTGAGGGCGCGCATCATCACCCCCTCGGGCCGGAACGCCGCAGAGCGCGACTCCAGCGTAGTATCCCGGCCATGACGATAGCCCAACTGAGCATCGACCTCGCGGAGAACCGCCCGCCCCAACTCGCTACGAGAGGGCAGGCTGGGAGATTCGCCCGACCCACGAGGGGAGCATGCTGGCGCGTGTGCTGCCGCTGCCCGCCCGGCTACGGGCCGTGAGGCGGCGGTGCGGACCGGGACCGAGAACCGGTGGTTATGTCAACTGCTAGCCGGGCGCAAATGCCAACACCTAATATGCCGCCCGCGCCAGAGTGAAGATCGGTTCCATGCGCGACCGATTAGTCAACACCCTGAGAGGGAACGCGGAAGTGCTGGTGTGCTTCCGCGCTCTCCTGAATTACAGGCACCTCGGCAGGCTCCCCGGCGCGACGAGACGCTTCCACAGGCCTGTTTTTCGGACGGATCCCTCCGAAAGCGCCGAGATTCCCTATCTAGGGAGTTCCCATTTCGGCTACTCTAGACAGCATGGAAGAGGTACTGGTACTGCAAATCGTGTTCTGTATCGTCGGATCCGGACTACTGTTCTCCATGCATAGACGCGACCTCAGGCTGCGCTCTGAGATTGACCAAATGAGAAAGCTCCGAGAGCAGCAGCTCGACCAGGTTCGCGATTCCATCAGCGACGCCCAGGCAGCTACCCTGCACGCGCAGGACGATGCCATCGTAAACCTCCGCAGAGAGATGCTCGCGCAGATCAAATCGCAGCAGAAGGTTATTTGGACACTGGTTGGCATCCTTGTCGCTGGCTTAGTTGGCGCGATCGTAAAGTCGCTGTAGCACTCTTGTAATGCTCGTGGCCAGCGACCGGCTGGACCCACGAGCACCCTTGCTGGCTGGGAACGGAGCTCTCCGGCGAGCGCTCAGGGCTACTGCAGACTGGGGCATAGACAGCTCGCAACGACGTGTATGTCACCCGCATCCTCTAACCAAGGGAGGAGAGTACATCGCTCCCGAGCAACTCTAGCCCCTCCGCAGCCTCCGGTGCATTGTGGGACGAGAAACGAAGCCTGCCTCAAAGACAGCTGCCAATTCGAATGACTCTGGAGACTCTCTGGTCTCCCCTGTCCTGCCCTGCTTCCGTCAGCCCCCCTCCCACCCCCCGATCCCCAGCCGGTCACAAGGCGCATCGTGCAGGTTCTGCTTGAGGCCCAGGTAGCGCTCGGTGGTCTGGATCGAGGCGTGGCCCAGCGAGATCTGGATCTGCTCGAGCGGCGCCCGGCCCTGGTGAGCGAGCTTGGCGAAGGTGCGCCGCAGATCATGGGGGGTGACCTTGCCGAGGCCGCCGAGGCGGGCATGGCGGATGACGGTTTCGAAGACCGCCTGGGACGAAACCGGCCCGGCGCCGACGAGGCCGGCTTTGGTGACGGGCCGCAGCACGGGTCCTGAGGTGATGCCGGCGGCCGCGGCCCACTCGTCCAGCGCCCAAAAGACCCAGGACGGCATCGGGACGGTGCGGACGCGGCCGTGCTTGCCGGTGAGATCGACGATCGCCCAGCGGCCCTCGCGCTGGGAGACATCGGGAAACTCCAGCCCGGCGAGCTCCCCTCGCCTGAGCCCGCAGCCCACCAGGAACCCCAGCAGCACGCGATCGCGCAGGCCTTTTGTCGTAGCCGGATCGGGGACGGCGAGAAGCCGGCGAGTCTGCTCGAGGGTCAGCCAGTTGCCGCTGCGGGTGCCGGAGCTGCGGGCTCCGGGGACGCTCGCGATGGCGGCCGCGGTCGAAGGGTCGACCAGCGAGTTGGCGGCGGCCTCGGCGGCGAGCTTGCGCAGGGCGGCGAGCTGCAGGTTGATCGAGGCCGGAGAGAGCGATCGCTGCTCCAGGTGCGAGCGGTAGCGCTGGAGGGTGGCCCGGGTGAAGCCCTCTCCGGAGGCGTTGGACGGGTACCACGCGAAGAACTCCTCCAAAGCCCGGCCATACGCCCGGCGCGAGTGCGGGCTCGGAAGAGAGTCGAGGACCAGGTCGACGAGCGGCCCCGGGATGGCGGCGGGCGCCAGGTCTTTTCTGTTGAGGTCTTCCCTGCCCTCGCCCCGGTCGCTCATCGGAGAAGATCCCCCGGCAGCTGCAGCTGCAAGGGCGAGCGGGGGTGCTGCTCGGCCCAGAGATCTCCGAGCAACTCGGGGACCCAGCGGTCGATCGCGCGGAGGCGATGGAGCCGCGCGTGGCACGCCCGGCAGAGGGTGATCAGCGAGGAGGGCCGGTTCGAGGGCCGGCGGTGGTGGACGACGAGCGGCGCCGGCGCGCGGCAGACGCGGCAGAGGTAACGGTCGCGCGCCAGGACCCGTTCCCGGCCTCCGCCGAAGCGGGCGCGGGAGCGCCGGCCGCGGTTGTAGCAGGCCTCGCACAGCCCGCGGCGATAGAGCTCCCCGGAGCCGCAGGGGCAGCAGAGGGGGAGCTGTTGTTGGAGTGGGGAGCTCATGAGGGAAGCCGCGGGTTTCTCCCCCGCGCCGGCAGGCGCGGCGGCGTGTGGGCCGGCCTTCAAAAAAGCGCCGCCGGCGCCTCACAGGTTGCCCCGCTAATCACCTACGATAAGAGACATTATCATAATCAATATCGGGGCAAAAAGCAAGGTCAAAAGCAAGCTCTGTTTCGCGGTCTCTCAGGCTCTCATGGGACCCGTCAATGGCGTTCCGCGACGGCTGTTTTAGAGGGGAAATCAAGTCGCTGAGGCTCGTATGGGGAGGTACTTCGGGTCCAGCCCGATCGAGAAAACGCCTCTACGGGCTTCCTGGAGCGGGTTTTTTATCGGTGCCGGCGTCCGGAAGCGGAAATGCGATCTTAGGTGGTATGGTTGGGGCAGTTCCCTGCCCCGGGAGCGGATCTGATGAGCGAGGACGAACGCCTCGACCTCGTCGACAAGCTCCGCTACGTGGCGATCGACGTGATCGACAGCCGCCGCGGCCGCTGGGTCTCGGCCGTCGTCTTCGGCGCCGCCTGGATCTCGCTGGGGGTGTGGCTGTCGGGGTGGGGCGTCCTGCTCGGCTGGATCCCCGCAGCCGCGCTGGCGGTCTACCTCGGCTACGTCTGCCGCTGAGCCGGGAATGCCGCCGGGGGAGGATTTTTCCAGGTAGTCTGGGTCCACTCGAAGGCTGAAAATGTCTCTACGGGCTTCCTGGGAGGAGTTTTTTACCGGGGCGGGCCGGGAATCGCCCCGGCTGCTATGGTGAGGACGATGAGCAGGGACGAACGGCAGGACCTCGTCTACCGCGCCGCCGAAGCCCACTCGGGGCTCAACGGGATCGCCTTCAAGCTGTGGCGGGAGTTGCCGGCGGAAGCCCCGCTGCTCCAGGCGGCCCTCTCCGCCGAGCAGCAGGCCTTCCGGCTCCAGCGCGAGCTCGAGCTGCTCGATATCGGCGGTCCCGATCAAGCCCGCCGCCGCGAGGCGCCCCCCGATGTCCGCCGCGGCGGCACGGCGATCGATCCCGGCCGGCTGCGGCGCTAGCCGGATTCCGACATCGAGTCCCGATCAGGACCCGTCCAAAGCGTTTCCCCGGCGCAAATCCCCAGGTGCTGGAGGTCCACCTCCTCGCTGATAACGCCTCCTGCGGGCTCTGAGGGGCGAGTTTTTTACCGGGCGCCGGCATCCGGAGCTGGTAAAAGGCTTCGGGGATGCTATTGTGGGCAGGGGCGTTTCGCGAGCCGGCGGATACCCACCCGCCCCCAGCTAAGCCCAGCCCGCGGACTGCCCCCTTTTTTCGTCCGTACCCCGCCCGAAGATGCCCATGAGCAAAGCCGCCCGCCTCGAGCTTGTCGACGCCCTCCGCTACGTGACGATCGACGTGATCGACAGCCGCCGCGGCCGCTGGGTCTCGGCCGTCGTCTTCGGCGCCGCCTGGATCTCGCTGGCCGTGTGGTTGTCGGGGTGGGGCGTCCTGCTCGGCTGGATCCCCGCGGCGGCCCTGGCGGTCTACCTCGGCTACGTCTGCCGCTGAGCCGGGAATGCCGTCGGGGGGGCCCAGAGGGCCGGGGGTCGGCTGCTCGCTCGAAACGCCTCCTGCGGGCCCCTGGAAGGAGTTTTTTGCCGCCGCTGGCGGGAACGCGCGGCAGCGGTGCTAGGGTGAGCAGCGGCGGTTAGCGAGGAGGTGACGGATGAAAGTTGCCTTTTTTACGATGCGATCGGTCGGCATCGGCATCGTATCCGGCCTCAAGCGGCGTCACAGCTGAGGAGGATGGTCGTCAGTATGCCGAACTGCGGTGACTCGCCGCGATCATCGCCACGACGCGTTCCCCATCATTGATTTCGTAAAAGAACCTCCACGACCCGATCCGGTATCTCCACGTTTCCGGCATGTAACCCTTTAGTTTTCGAATGTGCGGTCCAAAGTGAGGATGCTCCCGGAGCCGTGGGTAGACCGACCGTCGCAGCTTGCAGGTGATCTCTTCGTGACCAGCTCGGGCGATTGCCCGCAGGTCATTGCGGAATTGCTCGGTCTCGAAAATCCGGTACTCATGCAACGAACTCGCCCTTCCGCTGGTGCGCCTGTTGGGAACCGGTCTTCAACCTATGGACCAACACATCGTCGCTCATGATCTCGGCCATCTCTGCATCATCGGTGAACTGCGTTTCCCTGATCTGCGCCAGCGCGGCGGTCGCGATGAAGTTGGACAGCGAGCGTCGTTCGGCTGCTGCCGCTTCCCGCAACTCCTCGTATGCGCCCTTCTCCAATCGCAACGTCACAGTCCTGACCATAGTTCATCTCCACCGACTACTTCCGGCCCGTCCGGGTAATCAGATCGAGCCACCATCACGATCATACCGCCCTCGACACGCTCGTGCGGGCAAATAATCGAGCAGGAAAACTTCTCCTTTACCATGTGAATAGGGTCCAGCTCCTCGCTGAAGTCGCCTCCTGCGGGCTCCTGGAGGGAGTTTTTGCGGCCGCCGGCTTTGTTCTTCGCACCACGCGACTTTTGCCACGGACTGCTAGGGCGACTCCCGGGGAGGCGGAGTAAACAGGGCTTCGAAGCTGCTGAGGCCGGCCGTTGTCAAAGTAACTCCCGAATAGGCTTCGGAAGCGGCGAGAGCGATGTACCAATCTCCGGGCTCCGGCTTGTCGATTCCGATGAACTCCGCATTGCCGGGATGGGCTGAGGATTCGTCGAACACGCACTGGAATAAACGCAACTCGGAGGGACCGGAGCACACGGCCGGCCGGCCCCTGTTGACATAGAGATCCACGTCTCCCGAGCCGCCGTCGGTCGAGACTCTGAAGGAAAACGTCCCAGGCGGAATGGAGACGCGGTAAAAGGTCTCGCTCGTCTCTTCTCCCGAGAGGTTCGGCAACTGCGTGTCTTCGCCGATCAAGGCCGGAACGGGAAGAGACGCCTCCAGCGACACGCCGGCATACGCGGTGGCATCGCCGGCTGAGACGACGATGTCCCAGACCCCGGCTCGAGGCGCGGAGACCGAGATCGTCTCGGTCGCACCGGGCTCCATGGAAACTTTCGGGAAGAATCCGAACGGCTCCATCAGAAAGAGATCCGGGTTTCCGCTCCCGCCTCGCAGCGTGACCTGGAGAACCGGCATGTCAGGCGGGACCTCCATAAAGGCGCTCCCCAGCGAAGCCGCCTCCCCTTCTATGGTGATCGCTTGATCGGGCATCAATCTCGTCTGTGGGACAAGGGGAAACCCATGGATGATTCTGCCGCCGGCGCCGTCGCTCACGGTGATCTTGATTCGCTGGTTCGTGAAGCCTGTCATCCACCGAAGCACTCCGGTGACTGGGTCAACCGTCATCCTGGTGGGACCGGCGGTCAATTCATAGCGCAACTCATCTCCATCCGGGTCGCTCGCCTCGATGGCGTAAACATAATCCTTTCCAAAGCTGGGTCGGAAGTACGGAGGGCGGCTGGAGATGACGGGGTTTCGATTACCCGGTTGAAGGTCGGGCGGCAAATCAAACGCGGCGTTGTACGTGGTGGCAGCAAGACTTTCGAATCCACTGGCCGAGTAGCCCATGCCATGGCGGGCGAAAACCTCCCAGGCCGCCGCTCGGTCCGCCGCATCTGTTGCCGCATCCGCCTCCAGCGCCGCGATGACGCCGCCTCGCGCATCGATCATGCTGGGGCTGCAGGGGGTCAGTTTGAGACCGTCCATGACAAGCCGGTCCGCCACGTTCTGTCCCAGCTCTTTTCGCAGGTCCCACAGCGCGGCGGCCCAGATTTCTCCTTCATCGTGCGGACTGTCGAATCCTTCATTTCCAAAATCTTCATAGGTGAAGGGATAGCCCTCGTAGCTTTGCCTTCGAATACCGTGTTCGCCGTTTCCCGAGAGATAGGCGCCCTGGACCGGGTCGTCGGTGTAACTGTTGGAGAAATAATCGGACCAGCCCTCGCCCAGTCCGGCAGACTGCAGGCCGACAAGACAGAGTATGTCGTAGGGGCCGCCCACGATCCGGGTCGACACCCCATGCGCGTACTCATGAAAGACAGCTTGGGCGGAGTAGGCCGAATCCCGATCGTCGTCTTCGGTCGCTGTCCCTTGCGAGAAAATGCCCATCCCGATTGTGCCCGGAAACCCGTCCGGGGAGGGGACATAAAAAGCATTGTCAGGCACTCCCCACGCCATGGCCCGCATCGCGTCATGCTCTTCCCCGCCCCGCCCGAAGTTATCCGTCTGATAATTGCCCGCCTGCTCCGTAAAGCCGAGATCGTAGAAATAATCGTGCGCCGCGTTGACCAGGTAGAACAAGTTCGTCACCGCGGCCGCCGGGAAGTCTCTCGGGTTGGCTCCGGTCACGCCCTCGGGGGCCGGGAAGTCGAATAGCTGAGCGGCGCTGCTCGCCCGTCCGCTCTCGATGTCCGGAAGATCTTCGAGCGCCTCCGAATCGGGAGTTCCATCACCGTCCTCGTCGAGGAAGGCGTCGGCGTTGTTGCCCGTGGTCACGGTTCCGTCGGGCGGGATCCAGCCGTCGGGAAAATCGACCCGCTCGCGGTCGCCGGCGAGCGGCGACTTTCTCCAGACGCGGGCCTGCCCCACCGAGAGGGTCAGGTTGCGGCGCAGCAGCAGCCCGCCGTCTCGGGCGTCGATCAACATCTCGTAGGATCGAGTTGTTTCCGCTTCCACAAACAGCCGGTAGGCAAGCCGCGCCGATGTCGGCGTCAAGGGGAAAACCGCTAGCTGCACCCGGATCGGGTTGTGCTGTTCGCCTGCGGGGTTGCGGAAATGGGCGTGGCGAGCCTGACGGGAAGGCAGCGGCTGCAACTCCGACGGCGGGTCGAGCCCCAGGAACCTGAATGCCGCCAGCACCGCCTCCCGCTCCGACAATGCCGGCCTGGTATCGATCCGCAGTCGAGGAACGAGGTCGCCCGCGCCTGCCTGGATCACCTGGCCTGCTCCGTTCAAGGTGATCTTCACCTGGCCCTGGTAGACATCGACGCCGTTTACCGTTTGGTTGAAATGGAGGAACGTCATGCCGGCGGCGGAGGCGTCCTTGCCGGCAAGCCGCAGGGTTTCGATGTCGTTCTCATTCAACAGGAACAGGTTCCGGTGGGCTCGCAGATAATGTTTGGCGATCGTGACCGGGTCCTCCGCCGAGGGGGCGCTGAGTGGTTCGACCGCATTGGAAAGCGACTTCGGCAGCCCGAACGCATTGACGGCGATCCGGAGACCCCGGCGGCCGGCGGCCTTGGCCGTTGCGCGGTACGTCTTCAGTTGCGCCTTGCGCTGCCGCACCAGCTCCTGATCCTGCCAGGTTCTTGGGGCCGGCGCCGTTGCGGAGGGGCGTGCCTGTTGGCTCTGCCGGATATCGAAATCACGCTCCACCCACTCCTGGATTCTCCTCTCGGCAACGGCCTTCTCGCCTCTGCTGGGGGGGGCTTGCGCCGAGGCCGGCAGGCAAGCGAAGAGCAGACAGAGAGGTCCAAGGAAAGCTGCTGTTGCGCAGAATGCCCTTCGCGGCGCTCTGTGGGCTGCTTGGTTCCTGTCGGCGAGCGGTCGGCCTTCGTCAATGCCTGCGACTACGCCCGGCTCATCAGAGCCGCACCCCTTCCGGGTTCCTTCGTGATGGAGAGTCAGGATAAGCCTCTCATTCAAGGTAAACCATCCTTGTCAATGTCAAACGAAATTGCACACATTTTGGAGTGCGCCCCTGTGGGTGGACAGTTTCAGGCCGCGGTTTTGACAGGGCACGGGGCTCAGATATCCTAACGCAGAGTGCAATCTGCGGGTGTTGTAGACCTCCTCGATGAACCTGGGCCGGTTGCTGGTGACGTCCTCGAACGTCTCGTAGTCCTGCAGGTAGACCGCCTCGACCTTGAGGGTCTTGATGAAGCTCTCCGCCTTGGCGTTGTCGAAGGGGTTGCCGCGCCGGCTCATCGATCCGACCAGCCCGTGATCGGCAAGCAGCTCGCGGTAACGCGCCGCGGCGTACTGGGATCCGCGGTCGCTGTGGCAGATGCACCCGGCTGGAGGTCGGCACGAGGCGAGTGCGGCCTTGAGCGCGGCCACGGTGAGCCGGGCGTCGATGGACCGACCAATCGCGTAACCGACCACGCGTCGAGGATCAGCTCGACGTAGACGAACCCAGACGCTACGGCGACGTAGGCGATGGCGCCGTTCCAGAGCTGGTTGGCACCGTCGGGGACCACCTCCCGGGCGAGATTCTCGAACACCGGCAGGCCATGGGCACTGTCGGTCGTGGCGACGAACCGTCTGCGCCGTCTGGGTTGCAGGTCGTGTTCCCGCATCAACCGACGACCTTCTTGCTATTGACGGCTAGCCCTTGCTGCCGCAGGGCTGCGCCGACGCGGCGGTATCCGTATGTCCCGAACTCCTCGCAGAGGGCCCGCATGCGACCGACGATCTCTGTGTCGTCCACCGCGACGCTCGGCCGGTCATAGAACGTTGAACGTGACAGCTCCATCAGGCGGCATCCTTGGGCAACGGACATTCCAGCGGGCCGGCAACGACGGATGTAGGTGCGCTTCGCGGCGGCGCTACGTTTTTCTGCGCCTCCTTTAGAAACTCGATTTCCAGTGCCTGGCGTCCGACGAGGTGTTCCAGCGCCGCAATCTTCACCTCGTACTGCTGCAGCAGGTCGGCGGCCTGGAACTCGTCGTTGAAGGCACCCGCTTCGTACTTCGCGACCCAGATCCGGATGAGGTTCCGTGAGATGTCGTGGCGCCGGGCCAATCCGTTGAGGCTCTCGCCGCCCAGGAACTCCTGGGCGACCTGGCGCTTGAACTCGATGCTGTAGGTGCGGTGTCGGGCCATGAACTTACCTCCAAAGACTCCATCCCCTGTCAATCCTCTCACCTGAAACTGTCCACCCACAGGGGCGCACTCCATTTGGGAGGGAGAACCGCCGCAGGTTTGACGGACTTTCCCCCTTCGTTGTGATTGCGGTTGAGGTGGCCGGAGGGGGGAGCGGAGCGACCGGAGCCGGCCACCTCAGGCTGTGCGGCCGCCGTCATGTTTCCGTCCCCGCGGGCGGGGTGAGGGGGGATTTATCGAGGTGGATCGCTTCATCGCGAGGGAGAAATTCCTTGAGATGTATGAATTCATCGATATGGCGCGCACCTACGCTAATGGGTTTGCGGTCTGCATGTTGATTCTGATCACTGGATTCGCCACCTACGGGCTCGGCTTCATCAATGCGAAGCTGGAGCGTCTTGCCAGTGACGGGAGCGGGGATCCACCTCTGCTTTGCGTGACCCCGCCCGATGGCCCGCGCTACTCTGCGTAGGAGCGCCGCCTGCAGGTGCTTCCCTGCCCCCGTCGCTGGCGCAGCGCTTTTCGGTTCGCCTGTCCGGCTTTCCAAGGCGGCCGATCGCTGCGGCTCCAGGTCCAATATGGCCGGATGGATCCATCCGGCCTGTCTCGACAGATCGGGAATCGTCCACCCCCTCGCAACTGGACGGAACCCAGCCCAGAGCCGCGTGGCGGCTCGCGGCATGCTAGGTGCGGGTGGTTTCGCGCTCGATGTAGGTCAGTGCGGCGCGCGTCAGGAAGGCTGACCGCGTCGTCCCGGCGAGCTTCGCGGCAGCGTCGATGACCCCGAGCGCGGTCGCAGGGATGGACACGTTCAGCCGCACCGCTCGTAGCGGCGGCGCGTCGTGTTCGAGGTCGACGTCGACCACTCCGACAAGATGGCCGGGCGGTAGGTCGGTCGGCGCGCTAGCACTCGGTAGTCCAACCGGCTGGCCGATCTCGATCAGGGTCTGCACATGGCCGCGGATGGCTTCGTCCAGCGTGTCGCCTGCGGAAGTGCAGCCAGGCAGGTCTGGAACTGTCACGTCGTAGCCGACACCCGGCTCACTACCGTCCAGTACAATCAGATATCGCATTAGCGGTTTCTCCAATCCCAGCTGGCCTGCTTGTAGATATTCCGAAGCGTGCCGACGCGTATGTCCTTGCGTGGGTACAGCACCGTCACGACGCTTGGTTTGGCGTTGTGTGCGTAGTGATGATGACTCCCGCTTACGCGCACGCTATACCAGCCATCTCGCAGCAACCGCTTGATGATTGCCGCGCTGTCCATGTGTGTATATTCACACAATGCGGCACATCATGGCCCCAAAAGGCCCTTTTGCCTTCGTAATTGGAGAGCAGCTTTGCCCTCGGCCCGGAGCAGTCCAGGCCCGTGTGGCTTGCGGCTCGTGCAACCCTTGGCGGTGAGGACCGGAGCGATAACAACAGCGGGAGAACGGCCGTTCCCCGGGCTGATGATCCCCGTGAGCAAAGCCGCCCGCCTCGAGCTGCTCGCCGTCCTCCACTACGTAACGATCGACGTGCTCGAGAGCTGCCGCGGCGCCGCGGTGATCGTCTTCGGTGCCACCTGGGGCTCGCGGGCGGTTTGGTTCCTGGCGTGGGGCGTCCTGCTCGGCTGGATCCCCGCGACCGTCCTGGAGATCTACCTCGGCTACGTCTGTCGCTGAGCCGGGAATGCTATTGGTGGCATTTTCCCTAGGGGGTCGAGGGCCAACTCCTCGCTTGAAACGCCTCCTGCGGGCTCCTGGAAGGAGTTTTTTACGGGGCCGGGCCGAGAATCGCCCCGTTTGCTATGGTGAGGACGATGAGCGAGGACGAACGACACGAACTCGTCCGCACCGCCGCCGAAGCCCATTCGGGACTCAACGAGATCGCTTTCAAGCTGCGGCGGGAACTGGACGCGAAAGCCCCCGCGCTCAAGCAGGTCCTCAAGGCCGAGAGGGCGGCGTTTCGGCTGAAGCGCGAACTGCAGATGATCGATATCCAGGATCCCGAGCCCGATCCTGCCCTCCGCGAGACGCTTGGTGACGTCCGCCGGGGCGGCAAGGTCGTCGATGTCGACCGGCTGCGGCGGGATAAGGCACCCGGATGATGAAGACGGCGGTCCTGGTGATCTCCAGCGGCTACGTTTTTCGTTGAGCGGAAACCGCCCCCGCAGCGGCATTTTCGCAGGTAGTTTGGGTCCAGGCCGATCGAGAAAACGCCTCCTGTGCGCTCCTGGCGCGGCTTTTTACGGACAGGACGACCGCCAGTCGGAAACGGCCGCTACGGTGCTGTTTTGGGTTGGATGAGCGAGGACGAACGCCTAGCCTTTCTCACCACGAGGCGGGGTGAAGTGCGTGAGAGGGCCGTCAGGACAAGGCGCGAGCCGCCTGGCGCACTTGAGTGTACGTCGAGTACGGCTATCAAGCGCAAAGAAATCATGGCGGTCAAAGCGCGTGCTTCGGCCGTCAGGTGGTGAGACATGCAGGTTAGGCGGAAGCTTGATTGGTGACAACCGCGAACGGCCGTTTGGTGCGATTTGAGGTCGAGCCGTCTAGAACTCGTAGCGCAAGCCGAACTGCAAGACCCGCGGCGGTATCATCAACCGGGAGTAGTTCCCGAAGCTCCCGGGGAACACGAATGAGAGCGTCTCCCATACGTCGGCGTTGAACCTGACGCTGTTCGTCACGTTGAAAGCCTCGGCTCGAAACTGCAGGCTGTGCCCTTCGACGGGTATCTGAAATCGTTTTCCGATTGCCATGTCAATGGAAAAGATCCCGTGGCCGCGCAGGTTGTTGCGCTGTCCGATGTCGCCGACTACGACCTGCCGGAACGATGACAGGGCGGCCTGCGGATCGCTGAAGACATTTGGCCCGCTGCCGCCTCCGATCAGCCTCGCGTTCGTCGTATTCGTCTGAGTCGGTATCGGTCCGGTGACATCGGCGAAGTGCTGGTAGCAATAGCACGTCGGCCATGCCAGGCCATTCAGCACGCTGAGTGGGAGGCCTGACGTATACCGCCAGAGGCCGCTTACCTGCCAGCCGCCCAGCAGTGCCTGGCCCGCCTGACCCATGTCGGTGAGAAACGATTTCCCTCGCCCGAAAGGCAACTCCACCACCCAGTTGGCGTTCATCTGGTGGCGCATGTCGAAGTCGGAAGCCGCCCGCTGCGCCTCCCGGTCCCAGGAATTGATGACGCTGAACGCGGACCAGTAGGTGTCGCTTGGAATCTGGCCGAATCTTTCTCCTTGGCCGCGCCGGGGGCCGACGGACACCAGGTCCCTGGATTCGGAAAGGGTGTAGTTCAAGTCGAACTGGAAGCCCTTCGAGAAGCCCTTGCGCAGTGAGACCTGCATCGAGTGATAGGTCGCCGTTCCGAATGACCGCAGCGTGTCGAAGCTCCAGAACTGAGGGTTCATGAACGCCCCCGACCCGAGATCGCTGCAGAAGGGCGTACAGGCATAGTCGATGTAGTAGAGCGCCGTGCCCGTGTCCGGGCTGCTGGCGCGCACGGCATCGTAGACGCTCTGCGTCGCGGTTTGATCGCTGGTGGCGGCCCCCGAGTACAGATTTTCAAAGAACCCTATCGGCTGCACCGATGATGTGGGCCGGCCGTCGCGAATCATGAGCTCGAGTTCCCGCAGCGAATCCAGCAGATGCTGGCCGGACTCCGGGTCCCTGAAGTTGACGTATTGCGCCGCGGCGGTGTCATTGACGAGTAGCCTGCGGCTGAGCCTTCCGACATAGCCGACCTCCACCAGGAAGTCGCCGCCCAGATCCCGCGCGAGAGAAACAGTGGGGTTGATGCTGTACGGGGGCAGCACGCTCGAGTCAACGCCCTGGCTGAATGCCAGACCTGTCGGGTTCGGCGTGCCGGGCCCCCCCGGCGGCGGAGGCAGAAGCCCTCCGGCGGGGACGTCCATAGGCCCGACAAAGCGCGGCGCCGTAGCGACGCCGAAGCTCTGGTTGGTCACCCTGCTCGTCAACCCGAACGCGTTCCGGTCGATCATCTGAATCATGTTCATCCCGAAGATGTTGTAGAAGAGTCCCGCGCCCGCGCGTATCGATGTCTTCCCCGGACCGCCGAAAAGCTTGCCCAGGAAGCCGTCGCGAAACTGCGGCGAGAAGGCCACCGCAAGGCGCGGCGAGAAGTTCTTCTTGTGAGTCGCCCACAGAGGTCCCCCTTGCGGATCGTCCGCCCCCACGAAGCCGATGGCCCCCGCTTCGCGCGTGGGGCGGCCGTTTGCGGCCAACTCGAGACGGTTCGCGATGTATTGGTCGATGGATGGCGTGATGCTGACTTGCAGTCCGTTCACCTCCCTCACCGGCGGCATGAGCGACCAGCGCAGACCCGCCGTAACGGTCAGGCCCGTCTTGATGCGCCAGGTGTCCTGGGCGTACAGTTCCAGCTCTTCCATCCCGAAAGTCCGGCTCACCGGATCTCCCACCGCCAACGGGTTGCCGTCCAGGTCGTAGTTGTAGTTCGCATCGTAAAAGTTGACGAGGCCCAGCAGACTCGCCATGGTCTCCCGGTAGACTCCGGGGTTGGCGGGCTCTTCGACAAGCGGCCCGTCGAGCACTGTGGGACCATCGAGCAACGCCCAGGCTGCCTGTTTCGCGAAATGAAAGCTGTTGGCATAGTTCAAGCGGCGGTTCCGAATCGAGCGGAACACCGCACCGAATTGCAGGGAGTGCGCACCGCGCATCACCGAGAGGTCCTCTGCCACCGTGTGCGTCGGCAAGTACGATTCCTGGGGTGTCGTCGTGCCCGTGAGATCATCGATGATGCTGTCGCCCAGACTCACCCGGGAAGCCGTCTGAGCTCCTCCCAGGTCCACCTTCTGTCCAGTGAATCCGTAACGGAAATTGCTGACGATGTTGCTCCCGAACAAGCCGGTGTGCCCGATCGCCAACCCTCGGCTGCCGTCTTCCGTCGTCCGGTTCGGGGGCTGGCCGGGAAACTGGGGCAACCCGCCGATGCTGTCGCTTTGATAGTTGCCGCGCACGAACATTCGGTGAGCGCCGTTCCGGTCCATGTTCCAATCCAGCTTCGAGATGAACGTGTTCCAGATAAGAGGTGTCGAGGCCGAAAACCGGTATCCGGCCGTGTTCAGACCGTCGCCGACGGTCGAGTCGTTCGGTTCCGGAAATGACCTGAAATACTCGAGCGCGGCTGGACTGGGCCCGATCTGCAGCGGATCGATGTTGGTGCGGATGAACGCCGGATCGAGTTCCTGCACCGCTCCGCTGACACCTCGGTACCGCAGAAAGCCGTTGCGCATCGATTCGCTCGGCACTTTACGTACCGTGTTGCCCTCGCTGGCGTCCCTGCGTCCTTCGTAGTTGGCGAAGAAGAACGCGCGATCCTTCTTGATGGGTCCGCCGGCCGAAGCTCCGAAGATGTTGCGGATGAGCTTGGCCCGGCCGACGCCGGCCCGGTTGTTGAAGAAGTCGTTCGCTGCCGTGGCGGTGTTGCGGTGGTATTCGTAGAGCGACCCGTGCATCTCGTTCGTGCCGCTCTTGGTCACCAGAGAAACTTGCGCTCCCGCCGACCGGCCCTGATCGGCGTTCGCCGTGGTCGTCACCACGCGGAATTCCTGAATCGAGTCCAGCGTGTTGCGAAGCACGCTCGTGAACGGCAAGCGCCCGTTCTGGTCGTTTACGTCAACTCCGTCGAGCGTTACGTTTGACTGGTCGCTCTGGGCGCCGTTCACCGAGCCGTTCCGGATATCCCCCGACTTCCGGGAGTCCAACGGGTCGGCGCTCAGGAACGTAACGCCCGCCTGTAGCGAGAGCAGGCCGGCCGGATTTCGCGCGTTCAGCGGAAGTTGCCGGATCGGTTTCGTCCCGAACGCGTTTCCCACCGACGCATCCGTCGTGTTCACCTGCACGCCGGAAGCAGACACGCTGACGGTCTCGGTGACCGCTTCCACCGAGCCGAACACGACGTCATTGGTGACGTTCGTGTTGACAAGCAGCATCACGCCCTCGGTGATCACCGATTCGAAGCCTTCCTTGACTGCAACGAGCGTGTAGGTGCCGGGTGGAAGCTGAGCGAACGCGTAGCGCCCGGCGCCGTCGGACAAGACCGATCTCTGTAAGCCGGTCTCCTCGTTCATCACCGCGATCTCGGCCTCGGGAATCACTCCTCCGGTCGCGTCGCTGACGACTCCGCTCAGGCCGGCCGATTGACCGTGCAGGCTTGGTACTGCCGAGAAGACGGCAATACCTGCAAACAGAATGATCCGGGCTATTGCCGGCAGACGTGATAGCCATGCCGGGACTTGCATATCGAGCAGGAAATGACTGCGGATCCGCAAATTCTTGGTAGGCATAGGAAGTTATTTGACGCAAATGGTTTGCTTGGAATTACAAGTATCACTCTACCATCTGCCATACCGGTTGTTTTGGGGCACGACCGGAGCGCTGGATGCTGGATGAGGGCCGGCTTGGGTGGTCGTCGGCGACCCTGGGGAACAGGCACATGCGTCGGGCGGGAACGGGACGAGCGGCGGGAAGTCACGCAGCGGTAGGAGAAGCGTTTGGCCGCGAGCCGCTACGCTGCTGGATGCCCTCATCCCGACAAGACCACTGCTGGACCCCGCGGCGTTCTGCCTCGGTTGGCAGCTAGGCCGCACGGCCACGAAGGCCGTGGCGGACACGACGCACCGCCGCAACGGCCGCAAGGGTAATCGCCAGCAACAGGCAGAGCAAGACCGCATACCCCTTCGACAGGGTGAACCACGATGCGACCGTCACCTGCTCGGCGGAAACGTCCGGATATCGAGTCAGCATGAGGACGACTTGGACGTTCTCGCACAGGTCGAGCACTCCCGCCGCCAGCGGCAGACAGGCCAGTCGCCAGAGGCGTTCCGTTGGGCGGAACCGGTAGACGAATCCGGTCAAGAAGCTGACGTAAACAACCGGCAGCAACACGTCCAGAGTTGCGCTGGACCACGCATACACCTGCCGCCCGCGCTCGCCATAGCTCTCCATCGCGGCGACAGCCTCGGTGTAGGTGTAGCCTGTCTTCACGTCGAGCATTTCGCCGCCGATGGGCAGAGCGGGAAACACCACAACGAGCAGCACCAGCATCGCGACCAGCGTGGCGCTGAGAACCGGCGTTCTGCTGGCGGCTTCGACATACTGTCTCATGTTCTTCGCCTCCGGTGCCGGTGATGCGAGCGGCCCTGCGCCTGCCTGCGTCAGTCTATCGGACTGCCGGCGGCTTCGACTGGAGGCCCTCGCAGCGCTCGGAAGCGTCTGCCTCGCGCCCGACCGTGGGGAAGTCCTCTTGCGGGCCAACCGGAAAGGCTTCCATCCTTGCAGGACGGTGACGTCCGCCAGGGCGGCAAGATCGTCGATGTCAGCCGCTTGCGGCGGAGCAAACCACCAGCCGGCAAAGACTGCTACACTGGCTCTGCGTCAGGGGCCTGCCTCGACACTGCTGACCAGGTAACGACACCCACGAATCCCCTGCCCCGCTTTCCGCGGTGTGCCTCCGCTGGGGGCTTTTCGCGGAGGGGATGAAGAGTATCGGTCCGCTTCAGCTCTCGTACCGCCGGATCACATCCCACATCGCCTGCTCCTCTTCGGCCCACGCCGCCTGAATGGCCTGCAGCGCCTCGATGGCACCGGGCGCCTGCCGGGCAAGCGCCCGGTTCGGGGGCAACAGCAGTCCCTTGTCGACGGCATGGTCCAGAAATCGGAATAGATGGTCGTAGTAGCCGTCGATGTTGGCGAAGACGCAGGGTTTCTCGTGCATCTCCAGCGGCTGCTGTGCCCAGCACAGCACTTCGGTGATCTCTTCCAGCGTTCCGTATCCGCCGGGCAGCGCAATGAAGCCCTGCGACAGCACCTGCAGCTTATGCTTGCGCTCGTGCATCGTGTTGACTTCGTCGAGCCGGCTCAGCTTCTCGTGGGCGAGCTCCTGGTAGGACAACTGCCGCGGCACGACGCCGATGACGAATCCGCCTGCCTCCAGCACAGCGTCGGCCAAGACGCCCATCAACCCGCAGCGGGCGCCGCCGTACACCAGCCCGATGCCTTCGGCCGCCATCCGCCGGCCCAACGCCGCGGCCGGTCGAGCGCCAAGGGGAGAGTCCTACCCTGCCTGCTCGCCTCGCTCGCCATTGGAGCGGTCCGGGGAGGCTCCGGGTCGGGGGTCACCGGAGGCGGCCTCGGACGGCGGTTTGTCTGCCGGCGGCGGGTCCGGCTTTTCCCCCGCTTGGGGTTGCAACAGTTTGATGCTGCCTCGGAACATGCCGCTGTCTTGGATGGCGATCTGCTCCGTCGCCAACTCGCCGGTCAGCGATCCGGTCTTGTGAATCTCTGTTCTTTCGCTGACATGCACCTTCCCTTCCAGGTTGCCCCAGAGGATGAGCGAGCGGACGTTTACCTCGGCGCGCAGATGACCGTTCGGACCGACGAGCAGGGCGTGGTCCGGCAACTCGATCGTCCCTTCAAACTCGCCGACGATATGCACGTCCTCGTTGCCGGTGATGCGACCCTTGATCTGTAAGGACTCGCCGATATGTGTCTGGACCTGCTCGGGGCTGTCACTGTCGTCGGGCGGCTGGTCGGGCGTGTTGGAAGCGGGAGATTGGGTGGTTGAAGGCGGATCGGGTTGCGGGGCTGGCGTTTGCTGTTTTTGCTTCCACATAAAGGGCTTACCTGATTGTAGAATTCCTCCACCGCGGGGATTTCCCGGGGGATCCTGGAAGCCGCTCCACGGGCGTCTCAGCCCCCTAAGTTTACACGCCCGGCGCTTTGGGTGCCACCCCAACGCTGCGCCGCCCCCCTCCGATCTCCTGCCGCAGCCAATAAGTAGAAACCAAAAGCACCCTATGCATGGAGTCAGATAGGAACCTTCTTCGATGTTCCCTGCTTTTGTTCTTCGTGCTGGCCTCGTACATCCCTCCGAGCGCGGAGAATGATGACAGAGAGGGGTGGTTCTTTGGCGTTCTTGCCGGCTTGGCCGTTTTCCCATACGGTCCGAAGAGTCCAATGGATCCATTTCCCCAGGAGACTCCGCACTCCGGAATGTCCAAACCGTGCACTGCTGGAACAGTTGCTGAGTAGACAGAGAATGTTTCCCCAGTCGAGCCCTTTGCAAAGCGGATTCCGGGGTGAGCTTGGGAAACGGCCCCTCTAGCATCCAATCGTTAACCGGACTCGGTCTGTCGTCTGTGTCGGTTAGGATAGTGAATAAGGCCCATTAGATTCCGTCTGTGTGAGTCTTTCGCCGGTCGTACTCGCTCGCGAAATGCTTTACGGTCCAGTGCTTGAACGGCAGGGAATCGTAGGCCAACGCATCGTCCGTGTACACAGTCGCACCAGCGTCGGTGTGATCCTTGACGAAGCCTTGTAGCGTTTCACTGTCCCTGGAGTTGCACGGCATGTCCCTTCCCGGCAGGAGCGTCTCGACTGCTGATCTGGCGGCTGTATTCCGCGCGGTCCATACGAGTGCAGAGAAACCGGTCTTTGTCGATCCGTTCGCACGCGTACTCTGCGGGTGGCCCTTTCGGCTGGCGCTAGCGTGTCCTCCCTTGGAGCATGAGCTGAACAGGATCGCCCACGAGGCGCTGGCGCCGATCACGATGTCAATTGTTCTGCGCGCCCGGTATGCCGAAGCAGCTCTTGAAAGCGCTGTGGCGTCAGGTTTCGGCCAGTACGTCATCATCGGTGCTGGAATGGATTCGTTCGCGTTTCGGCGTTCGGAGATGCTGGAACGCATTGAGGCCTTCGAGATCGATCATCCCGTCACGCAGCGCAAGAAACTGCTCCGCTCCCGCAAGGCCCGGCTTACGTTTCCCCAGCGCCACCATCTCATCGCGGCGGACCTGACCCGCAAGTCGGTCACCGAGGCACTCGCCGGATCACCGTTTGTCATGTCCCGGCCAGCGTTCCTGTCCCTTCTGGGCGTGGCGCACTACCTGCCCCGAGAAGCATTGGTTACTACCGCACGGTCGATCGCGCGGGATCTGGCGTCCGGAACACGCCTCGTCCTCGATTACCTCTTGGACGAGGCTTCCTGCGGCCAAAGGGACATAGCGCTCCGTGCCAGGATGCTGGAGTTCGTTCAGGGGCGCGGCGAGCCCGTGCGCGCATCGTACGCGGTCGACGAGATGAACGCGTTGATGGTCTCCGCAGGGTTTGAGGTGATGGAGAACTTCAGGATCGGGGAACTCGAGGGAACTTGCCGAGCGCCGGCCGGCTCTCCCCCGTCCGAGACGTTTGGAATCTTTGCCTTTGGCCAGTTTCGGGTCGGTCGGTCCGGCGCCTGAGATCTCAGTGGCCCCGACCTCAATCTGATCGCCGCCACCTACGGCCCGGCGCTCGGCGTGGGAGCGGCATTCCCCGTCCTGGATGGTTCTCCCATTTTGCTTGTGCGGCTCCGGTCAAAGCACCCTGCGCGAGTGCACGACCGAGCCCCCGCCGACGTAGCAGTCGTTCCGCCAGCCTGCAAGCTTGCGCATCTCGGACATCGTGAGACGTTGAGCATTCTGCATGGTGACTCGCATCCACCTGCAGTGTGCCATCACCCGGCCACTGGATTTTCAGGATCATCTTGTATGACACAACTGGTAGTGGCTGAAAACCACGTGGATTTCATACAACCGCCCCAACCAGGCCCTCGACACTCCACGGCACCCGGGCAAGCCCAGCTCGCATCGCTGGTGTTTCCTTGAACGAGCCGTGGATCCGGACGAAGTTGTAGTGCGCGCACTGTAGCGCCAGGGCCGCGTGCAGGTTTGTCTATTTCTTCGATAAGGCATACGCCTTGCGTTCATGCGCTTCATCCAGGGCCGCAGGCTGTCGTTGAGGCGCTCGACGTAGGCGGTCTCGCAGTGGTCTAGGTCGGGGTCGCCCCAGATAGCTTCCTTGACGTCAGGGCCGATGACCTTGACAATCCGCACGTGGCTGGCGCGCTTGCCCAGACCCTTCTCGACGGTCTCGACATAAGGCTCGTAGGCGTCGGTCGAGATTTGCGTCTTGCCTTTGACGGCGTGCTTGACCTTGGCGATGAACTCGACCGTGCTGGCCTTGCTGCGCCTACCGAGGCGGCTCTTGCGCGCCAGGGCGATGAAGCAGTAGTTGTCGCCGAAGCCGCGGCCTTCGTGCTCCGGCTACATGCGGTTCTGCCTGATGCCCGCATAAGTCCAGTTCCCGTCGGGCTCGAGCTGGGGCGAGGTGATGCCTCGCACCAGAGCAGATACTCTCTCGGATGCCTTCTGTTGCTGGCGAGAGCTTCGAGGATTTCATGGCGCGATGCCGATGTCCATGCCCTGCCCCGAGCAGCTTCTCTGTGACCTACGCAACGACGGCGATATCCTACCAGATCCGCTGTCGCCCCACGCCCATGCGCTATAGTATTGAGGGTCCGGTTGGAAGGGGTAGCTGCCAAGCCCCCACAACTTCACACCAAAAGAAATAAACGGCCTTCCAGCCGGACCACCCAACGCACTTTTCAGCTACTACCGGACAACTCTCGCCTCCGGGATCTTCCGCTAGAATTGGATGATGGCTAAGTCCAAGGTCAGCAGGCGGCGGATCCTGGAGGTCGGAGGCGCGCTCGCTGCCATGCCGGCCGCTAGCCAGGACAAGGACAGCACCGCCAACCCTCTCGGGGGCGCCATCAGTGGCCTGCGTCGAGTCAGGCAGGAACTCGTCGATCCGCCTTCCGTTCCCCGGCACGACCAGGTCGCGCCGGGCTCTCCGGTCATTGTCGAAGTCGAGCTTGTGGCCCGCGAAGTGACGAAGGTGATCGACGGAATCGGCACCGAGACCCTGGCCCTTACGTTCAATGGCTCGATTCCGGGTCCTCTGATCATCTGCCACGAAGGCGACTTCGTCGAACTTACGCTGAAGAACCCGGCCGGCAACGCCTTGATGCACAACATCGACTTCCATGCGTCGACGGGCGGGCTCGGCGGCGGGGCGCTCACCCGGGTGAATCCAGGAGAGCAGGTTGTTCTGCGCTGGCGTGCCATCAAGCCAGGCACGTTCATCTACCATTGCGCTCCAGGCGGTTCGATGACTCCCTACCACGTGGTTTCGGGCATGAACGGAGCCGTGATGGTCTTGCCGAGGAGAGGTCTCAGCGACCGTGACGGAAGCCCTGTACGGTACGACCGGGCTTACTACGTGGGCGAGCAGGACTTCTACATCCCCCGCGACTCCAGCGGGAGATTCCGGCAATACAAGACGCATGGCGAGGGCATCGCCGACATGCTCGGGGTGATGCGCAAGCTGACCCCGTCCCACGTTGTCTTCAATGGCAAGGTTGGCGCCCTCACGGGCGACCGGGCCCTGAAGGCGAAGGTCGGCGAGACGGTGCTGTTCATCCACTCCCAGGCTAACCGGGACTCCAGGCCACACCTGATCGGCGGGCATGGAGATTATGTCTGGGAGCAGGGCTCCTTCTCGGATCCGCCCGCCCACGGGCTCGAGACGTGGTTCATCCGCGGCGGCTCGGCGGGCGCGGCCGTCTACACATTTCGGCAGCCCGGAGTCTACAACTACCTCACGCACAACCTGATCGAGGCGGTCGAGCTGGGCGCCCTTGCGCAAGTCGTTGTCGAAGGTGAGTGGGACGACTCCTTGATGACGCAGGTCCGGCCGCCAGCACCGATTCCCGGTTGACGCTTGCGGGCGCTCCAAGCCATTCTCAGGCATCCATGTCGCGGCCAATCAGGCCCTGCGGGATCGAGAGGTTTGGCCGGGCACCAGCATCCGTTTCAGGTCGCCAGGCTATGCCGCACGGTCGACGCTGAAACCCGACGAGGAGCTGACCCGCAAAGTTGCCGCGCACAATCAGTGGATCAACCTTCTCTTCGAGCACATCCAAGGTCTGTTGGGGCCGCCTGAACCGCCAGTGAAACCCGGATCGGTTTTCGTGCGACAGATGTGGACGAGGAACGCTAGCCGTTGGGTCTTCTCGCACTAAAGGAGTTGTAGACGAGCATCACCCGCCTCCCTCCCCTCTTTGATGAAACCTTGTGCGCGAGTTCCGCCCAGGACGCGCCAAAAGCAGCGGCGCACGCGTGGTGTTTGTGTTCTGCGGCGAGGACATTCCCGTGTTCTTGCTCACCGTCTTTGCCAAGCATGAGAAAGTGAACCTCAGTGCACGGGAACGAGCAGCCCTTGCCCCGGCCGCAAAAAACTGATTGAAGAGTACAGAGGACGATAACCATGCGCAAGGCATACGAGAAGGTCAGGGCCGGGCTCGAGGATGCCCGAGGCTACTTGGGAGGGGAACGAGCCGGATTCACGGTGCATGACATCGAGGTGCCCGATCCCGCCGTCATCGCGTAAAAACATTTCTTTACCCTCTTGTTTTTTAGATCTTTATCTGACACCCTATGAGTAGAAATCGCTAGAAGACCACGAATCTTCTTGTATACAAGTAGGCTATTAGGATTCTTTCCATGAAGACTATCGCTCTCATTGCCCAGAAAGGGGGTACGGGGAAGACCACTCTGGCCCTTTCGATGGCTGTTGCAGCGGAGCAAGCGGGTGACACAGCTGTGATCATCGACCTTGACCCGCAAGCAACCGCTTGCAAATGGAGCGATCGCCGAAGGGCCGATACGCCCCTTGTGGTCGATGCGCAGGCCCCCAGGCTTGCCAAAGCCTTGAAGGCAGCCGAGGATCGCGACGTTGATCTCGTAATCGTCGACACGCCGGCTCGCTCTGAAACCGCCGCATTGGAAGCTGCCAGGCGGGCCGACCTCGTGATTATCCCTTGCCGTCCGCAAATCTACGATCTGGAAACTGTGCCCACAAGCCGTGAGCTGATCGCTTTTGCGGGCGACCCCCCCGCCCTGGTCGTCTTAAACGCAGTGCCTCCACGGGGCAGCAGAGCTGAGCAAACCCGCAAAGCGATTACCGCCTTTGGGCTGCCTGTTTGCAGTCCTACCCTCGGGCATCGCGCCGCCTTCGGCGATGCTGCCATGCAAGGCCTTGCGGCTCTTGAGTATCAACCTTCCGGCAAGGCGGCCGGGGAAAGCATACAAGTATACAAATCTATAATCCACCATCTCTTAAAGTCTTTAAATGGAGAAATAGCAAATGAGCAAAAGAGACTTGTCAACAGCGCTCATTAACGCCGGAGGTGGTACGCGCCGCAAGCCCGGTCCTGAGCCAGTCGCTGATGCCAAGACAAAGCCTATTAGCCGCGCAGAGAGCCCGCCGAACAGGGCAGGGACCAAGCCGATCACCGTTCATTACCCCAAGCCGGTTCGCGACCAGCTCAAGATCTTGGCCGTCGAGCAGGACACTACACTGCACTCACTCATCGGCGAGAGCTTCAACATGCTCTTCGCCAAGTACGGCAAGCCCGAAATTGCACCGAGCGAGCGGAAGCAGTAGCTTTTTGGATCATCGCAGTGAGGCATGAGCAGATAGCTGACAGATTTGGATCCCTGCGTCATGGAGCGTAAACAAGGCGAATTGATTCCCATCGGGGAAGTCATCTCCGACCTTGTCGGTCCTTTGAAGGAGATCCGCAATGCCCCGCCTCAAGCACTGCATCACTTCACTCGCTTCGATCAGGTGGACCGGCTTGTCGAGGCCAGCGAAGCGGATCCCGACCTGGGCTTCATGGCGCGCCTGATGGCGCTGTGCAGCCTTCCCCGCACCAATCCCGGCGACCGTCTTCAGTACAAGCGCGTTAATGGTCCCTACCAGCTCTACATGATTGCTGGCGGCGGGAACAAGCTCCCCTTTGGCAACATCCCCCGTCTGTTGCTGGCCTGGGTTTCGACGGAAGCGGTGCGTACGCAAAGCCGTGAGTTGACTTTGGGGCGATCGCTCTCGGGGTTCATGCACAAGCTGGGCATCTATGCTCAGAGCGGCGGCCGCGGCGGGGTGAGGACGAGGCTGCGCAACCAGATGGACCGGCTTTTCCACTGCACTGTGCAACTGGTTTTTGAGGATGAGCGATCCAAAGCAAGCATGACTTCTCCCGTAGCCAGTCGCACCGAACTCTGGTGGGACCCTAAGCGCCCCGACGAGCAAGTGCTGTGGGAAAGCAAGATCCGCCTCGGCGAGGAGTTCTTCAACGAAATCATCAGCCATCCCGTGCCGCTGGACATGAACACCCTCAAGGCCCTGACACGATCTCCACTGGGCCTGGATCTCTACATGTGGCTCACCTACCGCACCTTTTCACTACAGAGCCCGCTACGGCTTTCCTGGCAGCAGTTGTACCGTCAGTTTGGAGCGCATCCGGATAAAGCGAAAGACAAGTTCACTGTCCGTGACTTCCGCCGCAAGGCTCTGCGCGAGCTGGGCAAGATCAAGACTGCTTGGCCGGATCTGAACTACACAACGGCTCGGGGAGTGCTGGTTCTCTCGCCTTCCAGGCCCACCATCGCGCCGACGCGCCTCCAGGTCGCAAAATAGTCCCCCCTTCCGCCTTTACCGGTCCCCGCGCGGCGTGTAAGGCTCCGAGAGTGCATCCGCTCGATCTGTGTGCGTATTTCATCCACAGGAGACTGTGAGCCAGGGGAGTTTTCCACACCTAAACGGGCTCACTTCAATATCTGGATTTTCGCCTAAACGGGCTCACTTCACCCTCTATCGTTCGCCTAAACGGGCTCACTATACAAGTAGTTAAAACACAAGTAGTAGAGCAACAAGTAGTAGAAGCCACAGCTCTTGTGGAAATTCCTCGCAGCAGGAAACCTCAACAACGAGTACGCTCTCGGCTCCGCCGAGGCGCACCTCAAAAAATCCTTCTGTTGAGGTATCGGAATCTGCAATTTAAGGGCCAGTCCCACGACACTGAGCCGCAGCCAGAGGCCATACGGGGCAGCGCCTGACGGTGCTGCAGAAAGGCCTAGTCTGGGACCTCTCATCCAAGCCTGGAGAATAAGGCAGGGAAGACCTCCTAAAGGCCAACAGACAACTGCTGACAATCAGCGGTCGGCAACAGCACACCACCGCAGTGTTCCGGGTGCGGTTCTACAACGGGAACGGGCAAAACATGAACATGCCGCTGGCGAGCGACGCGGATGACCTGATGGGTCTGCCCTTTAGCGGATTCGTGAGGACGCTCTCGCCGGGAGGCTACGGGGCGCAAGTGACGATCCCGAACGGTTCTCAGGATGCCGTCGGTTACACCGTGGTGACGATGGACCCCGACGAAGCAATAGCGGTCACCGCGACGGTTGTGAACCTGGTGCCGGGCCGGCCGCCGTTCATGGCGGAGGTCCCGCTGTCGAGCACCATGCACAAGACGGCCTACATGCCGTACTTGGCAGAGAGTGGGTTCACCCCCTCGCTGGTGTTAGTGTCGCTGGCGGCGCAGGACGTGACGTTGATCGCGCGAGGCGGAAACAAGGGAGAAGAGCTTTGCAGGGCGCCGCTGAAGTTCGGAGCCGCGCAGCACCAACCGTTCCTGTTGAGGGAACATCTTCCCTGCATGACCGAAGGCGAGGGGCCGCTCAAGATCCGGGGCGACCCTCGGCTGCCGGCCTCGCTCGCCGGGATTGGCTTCGAAGGGCATGAGGGGGGAGCGTTCGTGACGCAGCCGATCTGGACAAACGAGGAGCAAGTTATCGCCGGTCCGCACGCTCCCAAGACGGCAACTGCGTTCAATGAGCGCTTCGTGGGCATGCGGATACAGACGGACTTCCGTACTTTCCATATCGATATCGTCATGCCTTGGCGTTTCCGGGAAACCCGGCGCGGGACCACTTGGGAGGGCAGCTATTCCTACTAGAACACGGGCGAAAATACAGCCAGGATACGTTTCATCTACGATGACGCCGAGATTGGCAACTGCACGCACGGCTTCACCTTCACCTCGGAAATCACGGGCACGGCAACCTTCGTGTGCGGCGACGAATCGGCCCAGGAATACGCGTGGCGGCTGGTGGAGATACCGGAAAGTTAGGAAGGACGTACAACAGCGGTTCGTGTCTCGTGAAAAACCGGTTGGCTGGAATTGGGGTTGCTCTCGTTGGAATTGCCGGTGCGCGGCTCAATTCGGATCGGTCTGGGCGATGTAGTTTTGTGGCTGGCCCTCGAAATCTATGATGTAGGCGTAGCCGAGGGGCTTGTCGAAGTCGCAGCGGGCCAGCAGGTAGCCCTGGAATTCGCGGCCCAGCTCGTCCATGCGGAGAACGGCCTGGTCCCGGGCGGGCACCGCGAGCGAACCCCCGTCTTCGGCGCGCCATTGCAGTCGGCAGGAGCCGTCCCGCGGCGTGGTGTTGGAGATCACGATGCTGGTCGAGAAGCCGGTCAGGTTGGACACGAACGGGAAGCTCAAGGTCGTTCCCGTGCCCTCGCACGACTCGTATTCGGCCACGACCAGGGTCGCCGACTTGACGAACTGACGGTCGGCGCCCTCCCGCGGAACATAAGCGACATCCACCTGGATGTTCTCGCCGGCTTCGCCCTCATCTCCGGTCAGCGTCAGCGTCAGCGGCACCGTTTCGAGAAGCAAGACGGAGGCCCCCTGGACGGAATACATCAGGCGGCCGGACTGCGGGAAGGTGAAGCGGTCCAGGCGCTGGAACTCGAGTCCGCCCACCGCGACGGTGGGCGGCCCTTCCATCGTTCCGCGGTCCGAGGAAAGCATGATGTCGTTCGAGCCGAACGCGGAAAGGAAGCCCTCGGAGATCTCGACGGTCGCGGTCCGCGGCTCGTCCGGCGCGCAGTCCCGTATCTCCGCCGCTTTCATCACCCTCGCGCGGAGTCCCGGGACCACGCGGGAGACGGTGACGAGCGGCGTAAGGACGGACACGGTGGCCCGCGCGGAGGTAACACTGGCGAAAACCGTGACTTCGGGCGGGGACCGCGTGGCGTTCACCGCAAGCCCTTCGATCGTCGTGAACTCCGGCTGGCTGTCGGCGCGCGCCCGCGGAAAAGGGACATCGGACCACGTCACCAGGGCGCCGCTGACAACCCCCGCATGCCATTGCACGCCGGTCGGCATGCCATGCGTCCTCAAGCGCGGCCTGGAGGCGCGATGCAGCGGAGTCGAGAACTGCAGGCGCAGCGTGATCGAGGTACCGAAGGGCCAGGCCGCGGACGTCCCCGTGCAGGCCATACGGAAGCGGCCGAGGTCTTCGTTCGAGCTTTCCGCGCGCAGCATCCCGGCCGGGGGGAACAAGGCGCACTCGACGGCATCCTGCGCGGCGAGGGAAGCCGCGAACGACAACAGGCACAGCGCGCCGATCAGTCTGACTCCCATTTCCACTCCAGTGAAGAAACCCGGGGTGAGCGCCCGTTGCGAGGAACGAGGTTGTTTTCCGGAAACCGGGATCGGGAGGGGCCTGGCGGCTCCGCCCTTTTCACACCACCGCGCATAAGGGTCCCTCCAGGGCGTTTCGACGAACTCGAGCGGCTGGGCATGACGTGCACCTGGAAGCTGTCGATCATGCCCGACACAACAAACAGAAGCCCGCGCTCGGGGCGCGGGCTGGAAAAGCTGCATGTAAAGAAAAAGCGGGGGCTGAATGGACAGCCCCCGCCGGTTTCGTTAACTGGTTTGCGCGGCTGCCGCTAGGCGGCCTCAGCTAACTCCGTTAGTTCACGGCTATTCCGCGATGTAGCCCTGCGATCCGGCCAAGCCGGAAGTGTCGACGACATGGGCGAAGCCGGATGCTTCCGTCGTGTTGCAGTTCACCGTCAGGTAACCCGAGAAGTCTGCGACGTGGGACGAAACCAAGTGGACACTCTGCATCCCCGGCATGATCTCGCCGAGGTCCACTGCGTCCTCCGGCGCACCCGTGCCGCTGTAGGTGGCCGAGCAACTGCCCGCTTCGTCCGAAGTGTTCGACACCACGATACCGGTGTCGTACCCCGAATTCGACGTCACGAAGGGGTAGAACAGCTGCGACGTGCAGTCCTTGACCGTGACGATCGTGGCGGCTTCGCTGGCATCCATGAAGCGCGGCAGGTCCGCGCCGCCGGTCATGAAGGTGTCGCCACTGTGATTGCTCACGGGATGAAAGCTCGCCGACACCATGACCGTGCCGAGGTCCACGTCGTTCTTGTCCCACTTGAACGTCGGAGTGATGTGCTGCCACTCCAGGGCGCCGTCCGGCATCAGGTTGGTCATGGCGTCTATCTCGTCACCGCTGTCGGGAGTGCCGTCAGGATCCATCTCCGGTGTCAGCGCGATGTTGTACCTCACCGAGCCGCTGCCGGTGTTGCTCAGTACTACCATGTTGTCCTTGTCGACGCCGCTCGTCCTCGGGTTGGTCTCTTCGAGCACGAGGCGAAACGTTTCTTCGTCCTCTTTGATGGATGTATCAGCGTCATCGTCTAAAACTGCGATCGTGGCGGGCACCGTGATCGACACGCCTTCGGGAACCCCGCTGAAATTCACGATGAAGCTGTCGCCGTCCATGAACGCGCCGGCGAACCCTTCCTTGACTGTGATCCTGGCGTTCGCGATGTTCCCGTCCGCGCACTGGTCACCCGATTTCGCCGTGACCGGGGTCGTCAGTCCGGTCGTCACGTCCGCCACCTTCAACGGGGACGAGTTGACCTGCCTGCCGCCGACCAGGACGTTCGCCATGACGTCCTCGCCGTCACCCACGGCATGGGCGTTGACCCGGACCCTGGAGAAAACCGCGGTAAAGCCGGGAGTCGACCAAACAGGGGATACGGTTTCGGTTTCGACTGCGGTAGTATCCGGGTCGTCGGCGGAGGTGAAGATCGACCACGTGATCGTTTCGCCGTCGGAGGAGAGCTTACCGTCACCCAACCCGCCATCGATTGGATTGAGGGAGCTATCAAAGTTGTTGTTACTGCCGAGCTCTCGGACTGTCACGGAGATTCCGCCATCGTTGTAGGGAGCTACGTAGTTGGCGGCCGTCGCATCGGTTACGGTCGAGGCCAGCGTGACCACGCGGCTGTCGTTGATCACGTTGGTGATGTTGCTGCTCAACTCGACGGCGATTGTGAGCTTATGGGGAGCGGCGTCGCCCGAAAAGGGATCCTCCGCGGTGGCAGTAGCTGGCGGCCTGCACACCAACTGGACGTCCCCCACGACTTCGGTCAGGCCCTCGGCGCGAACCTCCGTGAGGTTGGACGCGCGAGCGAAGCACACCTGCGCCTCGGCCACGCCGCTGAACGCGACTGTCAGCGCGCACATCAGCAGCGTGCTCAAAACTCTGCTTCTTGAAAAATTCATTGCTTTGTCTCCTTGCTCTTTCCACAAAAGAAGTGGGTACACCCGTTGCACGGGGATATCCACCGTTATCTACTATAGCGGGTGCTGAGCAATACCGCAACAACGATCGCCACAAAAGCGACCAAACTCCCAGCGGTCGGGTCGTCTTCGCTGGAGCGTCCTCGGGGCGGACCGGGCGGATCCTGTCCGTCCGGCGAGATGAGGGAACGTCACAGCTCGAATCAAACACACCCCACCTCGTCCATCACAGTCGTGAACAGAAGCGGATGGAGGTCCAGGCGGCGCCTATGGTCGAGATCGGGGAACAGCGGCGGCACCGCGGACCGGAATGGGACTCCGGGCCTAGCCCGGAAATCTCACCAGGGGGTAGGAAAAGGGCTGCCTGGTGTGGCATAAAACATTTATGTCCAAAACGTTAGCGCCACAAGCCGAAAGCAGCCCTCTGACAACAGAGTGTACTCAATGCAGCTTCACCTTTGCCAAGCATTTTCGGCGCCAGGTGAGCGCCCGCTTCGACGGCGGGGTGATCAGTTCCGACGGCGGCGCGCTGCTGTTGCGCGAGGTCGACCAGCGCATCAACCTGCTGCCGCGCCTGGCGGCCTGCTTCGAGGATGGCCGCGATTCGCGGCGCATCGAACACCGGGTGGGGGAGTTGGTCTCGCAGCGGGTCTACGGGCTGGCGCTGGGATACGAAGATCTCAACGATCACGACGAGTTGCGGCGGGATCCGGCGCTGGCGCTGCTGGCGGGCAAGAGCGACGTGGGCGGGCAGCAGCGCCGCCGCGAGCGTGACCGCGGCCAGCCGTTGGCGGGCAAGAGCACGTTGCAGCGACTGGAACGAACGAGCGACGGGCTGGACCGCTATAAGAAGATCCGCTGCGACAGCGCAGCGATCGACCGCCTGTTGGTGGACGTGTTTGTGGAAGCGCAGCAGCAGGAGCCGGCCGAGATCCTACTCGATATCGACGCCACCGACACCCCTTTGCATGGGCAACAGGAGGGGCGTTTCTTTCACGGTTACTACCGACACTACTGTTACCTGCCGCTGTACATCTTCAGCGGCCAGCACGTATTGTGCGCGCGGCAGCGGGTGGCGAATCAGGACGCGGCGGAGGGCAGTCTGGCGGAACTGAAGAGGATCGTGGCGCAGATCCGGGGAGAGTGGCCGGAGGTGAGGATCATCGTGCGCGGCGACTCGGGGTTTTGTCGGGACGAGTTGATGGACTGGTGCGAGCAGAACGGGGTGGAGTACGTGTTGGGGCTGGCGCGCAACGAGCGGCTGCGGTCGCTGATCGACGACGCCCTCGAACAAGCGAGCCGGCAGCAGCAGCAGACGGGCCGGCCGGCGCGGGTCTTTACGGAGTTCGAGTACCAGACGCTTGAGAGTTGGAGCCGGGCGCGGCGGGTGGTGGGGAAGGCGGAGCAACTCGTCGGCAAGGAGAATCCGCGCTACGTGGTGACGTCACTGGACGGGGAGCGTTGGCCGCCGCAACGGTTGTACGAACAACTCTACTGCGAGCGCGGGGAGGCGGAGAACCGCATCAAGGAGCAGTTGAGTCTGTTCGCCGATCGCATGAGCAGCGAGACGCTGCGGGCCAATCAGTTGCGGCTGCATCTGTCGTCGCTGGCGTATGTGTTGCTGGTGGGGCTGCGGCGGCTGGGGCTGGTAGGCACGCAGTGGGCGCGGGCGCAGACGGAGACGATCCGGCGGGGGTTGTTGAAGATCGGGGCGCTGGTGAAGGTGAGCGTGCGGCGGGTGCATCTGTCGCTGGCCAGCGGCTATCCCTATGAGGAGGCGTTCGCGGCGGTGTATCGGGCGCTGCGTCCGCCGGGACCAGCAACGGTTTGAGAACACCGAGTGAGCCCAAAAACAGCGTTGCCGGGGCGCTCTGCCGGGGCCGTAGGGCTAAGTGGGTCTGCTGTCGGCAACAACCCCAAAAACGGACGTTGGCGGGCCGCCGGGGGCGGCAGAAAACGCCCCGTACCGGCCCTCGTCCCTCCTCACCGTGAGGATTCCGAGCTTCAGACCCTATTGCGGCCCCTCTCAACCCTTCGCAATGCCGCAGGTGAGAAATGCGGGCTAGCCGCTGAGTGGATTCAACGGCGACAGCCCTGGGTCGTTCCCGCGCCCCTGCACCTTAGCTGTGCGCGTCTATCGGCTGCTGCCGAGTACCATATGGGTGTTCCGATGAGCGTCATGCCCGTGTCTGCGCGGCCGGGATCTTGCGTCCCGGATGGAAACGTATCATGGCGTACGGCGTGAAGCTCCACGTCTGGGGTGCGCAGGCCTGCTTCACACGGCCCGAGATGAAGGTCGAGCGCGTGACCTATGACGTGCCGACGCCGTCGGCGGCCCGCGGCATTCTGGAAGCGATTCACTGGAAGCCGGCGATCCGTTGGGTTGTCGATCGCATCCACGTGCTGAAGCCGATTCGTTTCGACACCGTGCGGCGCAACGAGGTCGGCGGCAAGATCGCTCCGAACCAGGTCCGGGCGGCGATGGCGGGCGGCGGGAGCGGGAGGCTCGCTGTGGTGATCGAGGACGACCGGCAGCAGCGCGCCACGACCTTGTTGCGTGACGTGGCCTACGTCATCGAGGCGCACTTCAAGTTGACCGTCGCGGCGACGGCCGACGACACGGCCGCCAAACACCAAGCCATGTTCAACCGCCGCGCCGCCAAGGGGCAGTGCTTCCACCGGCCCTACCTCGGCACGCGGGAGTTTGCGGCCCACTTCGCGCTCGTGACCGGCGCTCTGCCCCGCTCGGAATTGCCCGCCGAACAGCGCGGCCTCGACTTGGGCTGGATGCTGCACGACATCGATTTTGCGGGGAATCCGTCACCGCGCTTCTTTCGCGCCCGGCTGCGCGGCGGCATCCTCGAGGTGCCTCCGCCCGGCTCCGTCGAGGTCAAGGGATGAGCATCCTGCAGTCTCTCGCAAGCTACTACGACCGCCTCGCCGCCAACGGGGCCGCGCCGGCGTACGGGTACTCGCACGAACGCATCTCCTATGCCGTTGTGCTCACGGCCCATGGAGGGGTGGTTGATATCGCTCCGCTGCAGGACACCGCCGGCGAACGCCGGCGTGCGGCGGTGCTTGCGGTGCCCCAGCCCGTCAAGCGCACCCGCGGCGTGGCCTCGAACTTTCTCTGGGACAAGACCGCCTATGCGCTGGGCGTGACACGTGATGACATCGGCCGGCCGGCCCTGGCGCGGCGCGGCGAGCACCAGGCGTTCAGGAGATTTCACCAGCATCTGCTCGCCGCGACGGATGATGCGGGGTTGCGGGCGCTGCTGCTGTTTCTGAAAGCGTGGCGTCCCAAAGCGTTCATCGAGCAGCTCCACGCTGGCGTGGTCGCCGGCGTGAACGTCGCATTCCGGCTGGAGGGAGAGCGGACATTCATCCACGAACGGCCGGCGGCCCACGCGGCCTGGGAGCATCATCTCACGGCGAAGGACGGCGTCTTGGGTCGCTGTCTGATCACTGGCGAGAGGGCGCCCATTGCGCGCCTCCATGCGTCGATCAGGGGGGTGAGGGCGGCACAATTATCCGGTGCGTCGCTGGTCTCCTTCAATTTGGACGCGGTTACCTCCTTCGGCAGGGAGCAGGGCGCCAATGCGCCGGTGTCCGTGCGGGCGGCGTTCGCCTACGCCACCGCCTTGAACGCCCTGCTTGCGCCGGACTCGCAGCGATCGTTGCGCATCGGAGATGCGACGGTCGTGTTCTGGGCAGAGACGGCCGGCAATGAGCGGGAGGCCCGTGCAGCGGAAGAAGTGTTCTTGCTGCTCGCCACCCATCCTCCAAGGGACGCCGAGGAGAACGCGGCGATTGCCGCCAAGCTGCGGCAGTTCCAGGCGGGGCGGCTTCTGCAGGAGGTAAGACCGGACGTGCGGGATCACACCCGCTTCTACGTTCTCGCCCTGGCGCCGAACGCATCGCGTCTCGCAGTCCGGTGCTGGTACCGGGGCACCATCGGGGAGATCGGACGGCGGATCCGCGAACATTGGAGCGACCTGCGTCTGGAGCCGCCGCCCGGGCAAACGCCGCCCGCGGCTTGGCGGCTGTTGTATGAAACGGCAGCGCATCGTAATCCGGAGAATATCCCGCCCGCGCTCGGCGGTGCACTGCTGCGGTCGATCTTCACCGGCAACCGCTATCCGCAGTCGCTGCTGGCAGCGATCGTCATGCGCCTCCGCGCCGATGGAACGGTGTCGGGAATCCGCGCCGCGCTGCTCAAGGCCTGCCTCAGGCGTACCGAACGCCTATCGAATTCGGACACTACGGAGGATTGCCTCGTGAGCCTCGACCGCGCCAGCGGCAATGTCGCCTACAATCTCGGCCGCCTGTTCGCAGTCTATGTCTACGCCGAAAAGAGTTGCACGGCGCGCTCCGCCGCCGCTCGCAGCAATCTGCTGGGCGCGGCGGCAGCCACGCCGCGGCGGGTCTTCCCGGTCCTGATGCGCGGCTATGAGTACAACCGCGCCTGTTTGGCTCGGGGAAATCACAGACAGCGGGCATCCGGCGTGCGCGCCGATCGGATGGTTGGAGAGATCATCGACCTCCTGCCGGGCCAGGGCGAATTGCCGTCCTTCTTGCCGCTGGACGACCAGGCCCGGTTCTTCGTGGGCTATTACCATCAGGAGCGGGCTCTGTACACCAGATCCGGCGCTGAGCGCGAACAGCCCAGCGAATCTGAGGGATAGGGATGAACGCAACCGTGATCAGCAACCGCTACGACTTCGTGTACCTGTTCGACGTGACGAACGGCAATCCGAACGGCGACCCGGATGCGGCCAACCTGCCGCGGATGGACCCGGAAACCAATCAGGGACTCGTATCCGATGTCTGCCTGAAGCGCAAGGTGCGCAACTACGTGCAGCTCCTGCGCAAGAGCGGCTGCGAAATCTTCGTCCAGGAGAAACGGCCGCTGAACCCCTTGATCGCCGAAGCATGCAAAGCGAACGAGCAGCCGGCTTACGCCAAAAGAGGCGGCGCGGGTTGGGACACGCAGAAGGCCAAGACTCGCTCGCAGGAAGACATTGGGGAGCTTCAGGCGTGGCTTTGCAGCAAGTACTATGACATACGGTCGTTCGGCGCGGTCATGATGACGGGTCCCAACGCCGGCCAGGTGCGGGGGCCGGTGCAGTTCACGTTTGCCCGTTCCGTGGAGCCGATCCTTCCCCTCGAACAGACCATTACCCGCGTGACTGACGTGGACAAGGAAGAAAGCGAGATGGGGCGCAAGCACATCGTGCCCTACGGCCTGTACCGTGCTCACGGTTTCGTGTCCGCGTGTCTCGCAGCTGGCACGGGGTTTACGAACGATGACCTTGAACTGCTGTGGTTGGCGCTCACGCAAATGTTCGAGCACGACCGCTCGGCGGCGCGGGGCGAGATGACCGCGCGCGGTTTGTTCGTGTTCAAACACCAAAGCGCAATGGGTAACGCGCCGGCGCATCGCCTGTTCGAGCGGGTCACGGTACAGCGTGTATTTGAGGGAGGGGAGTACGAGCCGGGCGCTCGCCGCACACGCGACTTGCCGCCGCCGCGCGCCTATTCCGATTACGAGGTCCATCTCGATGATGCCAACCTCCCGAAAGGGGTTCAGATCGTGGATCGGACTCGGTACGGGTCGTTTCCAGGCTCGTGAGGTTCGCGCAATCGGGCCGATACCACCTTGTTCCGCAATCAGTTACACTGGCGGGGTCGCCCCCTCGTGGGGGCGTGGGTTGAAACATACGGCATCACCCTAGTACGTGCCGCCCGCGTGGGCGCGCCCCTCGCCGCGGGCTGTTCGTTCCATGCGGCCGGTGAGACCACACACCGGCCGCATGTGCCGCTGGAAGCCAGGATGTTGTTCTGCCGCGCCGGCTGCGCAAGTCTCCTGCCTGCTCGCCTCTGACCGAGGGCGAGGGCGGGGATCTCATCGAGCCGGCCGCTCGCCTCGAAGCGTACTTCAGCGAGGGGGTCACCCCGCCGGCATCGGCGGTGAATTGGGTGATCCGGACGTTATGAGGCTCTTCGTTTGCGCGGCTCTGCTCTGCGCCGGCATTGCACCCGCCGAAACCTGGCATGGGTTGAGAGTAGCGCCCGGGCAGCGTTGCTCTCCCTATCGCGCCGGCGACTGTTCCTATCCGCAATCGGTGGAGCCCCTGGTCGTCGCCCAGACCGGCAAGGTCTACGGCCTCTATACCGGGCGCTGCGTTGCGTCTCCGAGCGAGACCGACATCGAGCACCTGGTGGCGAGGTCAGTACAGCGACAGCAGGGCGAAGGTGACCACGGCGCCGAGGCAGGCGATGGCGATGAGGCCAGGGGCGGGGAGTCGCGGAAGGGGTGCTGACCGGAAGCCATCAAAAAAAGGCCCGCCGCGTCCGCGACGGGCTGCAAAGCCATGCATCGGATCAAATGTCAACGCAGGGGAGTATCGCACAGATCAAGCGGCGGCGTATTGAAATGCGTGATCGTATTTGCGCGGCGTTGCATAGCCGCAGAGAATCGGCGCGAGGCGCGGCAACGCGAGGCAAGGTAGCGGGGGAAGGAGGGCGACATGTTCACACTTGAACCCAGAGTCAGATGAGGTGCTCCGTCGAATATGCCGATGGGGTTTCTGATCAGTTCAACTTTTTCCTGGTGTCTTGGGACGTCCCCGGCGAGGTCATGTGCTTTCGGGAGAAAAGCAGGGAGGTCGAGGGAATCACCCTCGACGGGGTGAAGGACTTCAAGATCAAGCTGGCTGTCGAGCAGGCGATTTTGTTAGCATGTTGCCGTCGTTGCGCAGTTCGCAGAGAGAAGCTACACAGGGAAGCTACACGGGGCAAGGCAGGGCTAGGCATCCCGTGTTCGAGCTCATCGTTTTGTTGGCGTTCTTCACCTACGTGGTGTTCGCCAAGAGCCGCTGGCGCTAACGATCACTGTGCCCTGCCGGTGGTGAGGGGATGAGTAAGGGCGATCAGCACCCACTGGCGGAGTACTTCGACATGCAGTTCGAGATCCTCAACGACCGCATCGAGGCGTTGACCCAGGGACTCAACAACATCGTCGAGATGCAGCACCGGCTCGAGGAACGCATGAAAAGCATCGAGAGGCTTCTCATCGGCCGCAATCGTGAGTAAGATCACCGGACGGCAAAGCCCCCAGTCTTGCGTCAGTACTCGTAGGTGCAGGTGAGGACCATCTTCTCCTGCTCGCCGAGCTTGGCGTTGCTGGTGAGGAACTCCACGTGGTCGGGGCAGGGAACGGGTCCTGAGGACCTCGTCGAACTCCTCGCTGACTCTCATGTAGGGGCTGTCTGGCTATGGCGCTCAACAAACGGGTGTCGTGGCGGCGGCAGCTCGTCATCGCAACAAGTCACGGTGTGCCCTCCCTGCGGTCATGATCTCGTGCGGAGAGATCTTTGGACGGCTGGCCTCAGGCTCGCTGCCAGAGGCCACCGGCTACCGCGAGCAGTTGCCCGGTGACCACCTTCGAGTCGAGTTTCGTCCGGGTTTGCATTACGGCGTTGTAAATTGCCTGGCCGGTTCGATCATCGAGGTTGATGGAGGCCTCTTAACGGTGTCGACGAGCTCGTGTCGCCGCAAGAGGGACGGGAAGTGTTTGTCGATAGGAGAGCGGGACGGGAAGAGTCGAATCGCAACCCGGTCGGCGGTCGGGAAGGCCTCGGTTTCGGGGATGTCGGTTTTCTCCTGGATGGTGTGGACGCCGTCGGCGGAGATCACGGCGAGTGTCATTTCCGTTTCTCCTTGGGCGGCGGGCTCTGCGAGAGGCGCTGGCGGGGAAGGGTCAACTCGCCCGGAGGGTCTGCGACCTGATCGATTGCGAACTGGCGATCGCCGCCGTCGTCATCGCGAGGGGACGGCAGAGACACCTGCAGAGCTTGTGCATGGTGGGTGATCGCACCGGCAGCGGCAGGAAGCTGGACGGGCTGTCCGGCAAGTTCGAGACCGCACGGCGGCTCTTCTTTCCCTTCGTCCAGTCGGACCGTGAAAGAGCGGCCCTGTTGTTTGTCTTCAACCCTTCTCCGATCAAGACCGACATCACCTTCAGGCGCTACCGCAGGGATGGAAGTCTCTCCGGGTCGGCGCGCCGCACGGTTGCTGGCGGGGGCTTCGTGATGGAGGCGGCCGCAGACCTGTTGGGTAGTGCGGATGACGGTGAGCAAGGCTATATAAAAGCGCGTGCCGAGAGGCCGCTGTTGGGGTTTGCATTTTTGCGGGATGAGGAGTGCTTCGCGGCGCTGGCCGTCCAGACGCCCTACACGTACCCCAACGGCGGGAGTTTATATGCGCCGCACTTTAAGCTGGACCGGGAAAGCCACACGACTCTCTATCTGCTCTCGGCCATAGCAAACCACACGATGGAGGTGCGGATCCGTGCTTTCGACAACCACGGCAATCCCCTTGGGGAGGCCGAGCGGGAGCTTTTGCCCGCTGCTGGTCAGCGACCTCGGAGCATTGCTGCAACTGCCTCCCTCCATACTGTCAATGCGCTAACGTTCAAACTGAACAAGTCGCAAGGCGCCGATCACTCCGACGCCGGGTAATCTCCGCCCCGGAATTACAACTCCAGGACCCGTCTGAGTCCGGAATCGACGCGAGCCATGAGTTTCCGGGAAACTTGCCCCACCCGGCCGGAGAGATAGGCTTTGTCGAGAGTCACGGTCTGAGTGACGTTGGCGACGGAGTCCTTTCGGAGCCCGGTGCTGGCCGCTGGAAGCAGGACGTTGCCGGGAGCGTCGAGCAACCGGGTGTTCGACGTGAGAAAGACGCCAAGGATGGTTCTCAATCTGCTTCGATTGAAAGCATCGGCCTGGACGATGAGGCCGTGCTGGCGAAAACCAGGCTCCGATTCCCGCGGCACATCCAGATCCGCCCACCACACCTCGCCGCGTGCAACTACCATTTGTTGGAGCTTACGCTTCGAGCCTGGGCGACCCTCAACGCCGGATCGAGGCCGCTCGATTCATCGGCGAAGACCTCGTTCAGCTTGGCCGTCACATCCTCGTCACGGTGTTTGGCCAGGTATTCAGAAACCGCTGTGGCGTACAATTCGCTCCTCGACACTCCTTGCCGCTTCGCCAACTCATTAGCCGACAGGAACAGCTCGTCCGGTAGAGAGATTGCTGTTTTCATACCGCGCTCATACCAGAGCGCACCGCATGCTTGAGCAGCGTCCCGAGCCAGTCACCATCACGGAGAGCGTTCATCCCCCGTTGGTGTAGACGATTTCAGAGGCGCTCATGAAGGCGAAGTCCGGTCGGGTGACCACGCCCCCATTGGAGATCCAGAAGCGACGCGAAGAAGATGTGGCTCTCCTCGATCCGGGCCGGCAGATCCTGGCTCCGGGCGCAGGGCGTTAAAGGCCCCAGCAGGGCAAGCCCCAGAACCGCCCCGGCCAACCGGGCGGTGCGCCGTCTGGAAAGTGGGCGGTTGTTTGGCATGGGGAAGGAGACTGCTGGAGGGTGCTGCTGTCGATCTGTCGGCTTGGCAGAAGGAATCTCGGGTCCAAAGAGGGGCCAGCAATGATTCACAATCGATTGCCTACAATAGACTGTCGGTCATGTATGTGTTCATCCCTCCGGCAGCAAGGACACAGGCACCTGTCGCTGGGCCTTTCCGCTAATTTGCCTTGCAAGGGGGCGGCGGGAAAAGCCCGGCGGGGTGGCGTGTTTCGGAACAGCGGCGATGCTTCGATGAGACTGCGGTGTAGCGGATGAGGGGCCGGCCCGGCGGCCGCGCTACGGGCGGGGGTGATGGAGACGCTAGGGGGCTTGTTTGTCCTGGCGCTGGCGCTGCTGCCGACGGGGAGCCGGAATGTTTCACCCGACCAGACGACCACCTGCAGGCTGACGGCCAGCGATGGGAACGGCGATACCGACAGCGCTACGGTGACGATCATTGTGGCGCCCTGACACTGGAAG
Organism: uncultured Pseudomonadales bacterium; assembly: GCA_964598305.1. Taxonomy (GTDB): domain Bacteria; phylum Pseudomonadota; class Gammaproteobacteria; order Pseudomonadales; family Azotimanducaceae; genus Azophilus. Next base: position 54,429 of record CAZRBP010000004.1, read on the forward strand.
CAGCCCCGTCATGAGCTGGGACGCGAAGCTGAGCCTCCGCATCCTCGCGGTGCTGGTGGCAGCGGTTGCGGGTGTTGATGCCGAGATTCTCTATGAACGCGACGGGATCCGGCTGGAAGGCACGGCGCGGAGGGTCACCCGCGGGGCCAGCGTCTGTAACGTGGTCAAAGAGCGCCACAGCGAGCAAGTGTACGAGCGGATCAAGGCCAACCACGGCCGATCGCTGCATGTCTGGCGACTGGACTACGCGGCACACAACGGCTCGGGGCGGCAGCTGGAGCACCTAAAAGCAAGTCTGACGATCGCTGCGGAGTGGCCACCGTGCACGACCTGGAGCGGACCGGAGGGGAGTTATCCGAAGACGGTGCAGAGTGGCGGCAGCATCGAGGTGCTGCAGCGGCCGTACGGGATGGGGCCGAGCGAGCAGGCGAGCGACCGGGTGTACGTGCTGGCGCTGGAGGGGCACGAGCCGAGGTACGGAAGCTGGGAGATCGACTACCGCATTGCAGCGGGGTCCGATTCGGACCCCGTCAGTGGTGGCGGTAGCTCCGAGCGGCCGAGCGGGGCGGCCGTGCCGTTGCGAGCGGGGCAATCGCGGGTATTCGATGGGATGGATTTCGTATGGGTACCGGCGGGGGAGTTCCAGATGGGCTCGACGAGCGCGGAAGCCCGCGTGAACGAGCAGCCGCCGGTTCGGGTGCGGATCATCCGCGGTTTCTGGTTGGGTAAGTACGAGGTGACACAGTCTCAGTGGCAGGCGGTGATGGGTGCGAACCCCGCGAAGTTCTCCGAATGCGGTCCGGACTGCCCGGTCGAGAAGGTCTCCTGGAATGATGCGCAGGATTTTGTCACCCGACTGAATGACCGTGTCGGCACGATGCGCTACCGGCTGCCGACGGAGGCCGAGTGGGAATACGCAGCGCGGGCGGGGACGAGGGGCGACCGCTACGGGGATCTCGACGCGATTGCCTGGTATGCCGGCAACAGCGGCCAGAAAACGCATCCGGTGGGGCTGACGGTGCCGAACGCCTGGGGGCTCTACGACATGCTGGGGAATGTCTGGGAGTGGGTCGAGGACCGCTACGGCAACTATCCGGGAGCGTCCACGTTGGATCCTCGCGGGCGGGGCGGCGGCAAGCTGCGGGTGGGCCGGGGTGGCAGCTGGGACGCCATCGCCAGGGCCTGCCGGGCGTCGGCGCGCGGCAACGGATTGCCCGGCAACCGCACCGAGCTGGTCGGCTTCCGCCTGCTGAGAACCCAATAACTTTTTTACACTCCCCTTCTCGACTTCCCTGCCCCTCTACCCCTCCCAGCCTCTGATGTTGGTGGCAACTATAAACTTCCCATTTGTGGCAACCGGAAAGTGCCGCCGGCGCGGGAGGCACTGGCACAGAGGCCAGGTCTTTTCCGGGCGGCCTTCGGTTCTGGTAGAATGACTGGGGACTGGAATGGTGGTAAATCAATGTACACTAGCATTGCGCAAGAACTTGACAAAGCAGATCGAGACATGGTCGGGTTCACTCGTAGCAGAGAGCAGAGAGCAGAGAGCAGAGAGCAGAGAGCAGAGAGCAGAGAGCAGA